>NZ_JBSRUB010000014.1:0-174065 GCF_055129545.1 Acidiluteibacter sp.
AGACTTTCAAGAATTCGTGCAAGAAGACTCGTATATCCTCGTTTTGTCCATTGAAGTTTTGCAATACATTGAAGAAGATACCGCACTTCTTGATAATATATATCTCTCATTAAAACCAAATGGAACCATTTTACTTTCTGTTCCTACTTGCTATTCTGAGTTTGACTTATTTCCGATACGATCCCAGAAGTCCACAATGACCCCGGTGCGAAGAGGATACAAAAAGTTGAAATTATTGAAAAAAGTGAAAGACGCCGGCTTCAAAGTCGAGTACTCCTCTTTCACTTATGGGAAAGCAGGTAAATTAGCTTATAATCTATCCATTCTGTTTCCACTAAAAGCATTACAGCTTGCAAAAATATTTGCAATCCTTTTACCCTTTTATTTGGTTATCTTTCTACCCATTTCTCTTTTGCTCAATGTATTTGACATGTTGATCAAGAAAACAAGAGGAGAAGGCATCATCATTAAGGCCGTTAAGGTATAAAACACGTTTATCAAGCCCATTGAATTTACCATTACATATCGCTCGTAAATACCTTTTTTCGAAGAAAACGAAAAACATCATCAACATCATTTCTTGGATCTCGATGCTCAGTATTGGTGTTGGAAGTTTGGCGCTGATTGTGGTTCTTTCTGTTTTCAATGGCTTGCAAACGTTGGTGGAATCCATGTATGAATCTTTTGAGCCCGACATCAAAATCTCGGCTTCAAAAGGAAAAACCATTGATCTTTCGTTATTTCCGTTGGAGGAAATTGAACAAATGGAAGGAGTGATTCACTATTCAAAAGTTATTGAAGAAGTAGTTGGCGTAAAAAATGGCGAAAAGCAATGCATCGCTACCATAAAAGGAGTGGAACAATCTTTCATTGAAATGTCTCATTTGGACAGTGTACTATTGGATGGAACAGCTGTTTTAGAAAGCAATGGAGTTAATTTCGCCATCGTTGGATATGGAATTGCTGTCAGACTATCCATGTACCTGCAAGATGGAGAAAATCTGAGTATTTACATTCCCAAGCGCGGAAAAGTAAGCTCTCTCAACTTAACATCCGCTTTTACCTTCAAGCAAATTACGCCCTCTTCTATCTTTTTTATCAATCCAGACATTGACGATAAATACATTGTGGTTCCTTTGGAATTTATTCAATCTTCGTTGGATTATGAGAATAAGATTACTTCTTTGGAGCTGAACATCTCCGACAAAAATCAGCTAGAAGCAATACAAGAAAAACTTCAACAAAAATTAGGCACCGACTACAAAGTGGAGAACCGCTATGAAATGAATGCGTTGCTTTACAAAACCAATCAAGCCGAAAAGTGGATCACGTTCATGATACTTGCATTCATTTTATTGATTGCTGCTTTTAACATCTTGTCTTCTCTAACCATTTTAATAATGGACAAAAAAGAAGACATCAAGGTATTGAGAAGTATGGGAGCCAGCAAAAAGCTCATCCAGAAGATATTTTTCACAGAAGGAATTTTAATCAACATGATTGGAGCCGGTGGCGGATTGCTTTTAGGAACGGTTGTTTGCTTGGTTCAACAACACTTTGGAATCTTGAAACTATCCGGTGGAATTGTAGAATATTACCCAGTAGAATTACAGGGATTAGATTTTATTCTAATCCTATTTACGGTAATACTTATCGGTGGATTTTCTTCTTACCTACCAGTGAAGGTATTGACTAAAAAACTACTGTAAAACTCCTTCGGCAGCATAATGTGCCTTTATCATTTCAAAAACCTCGAACAATTCTCGTTCCTCATCAAGAGTCACCAATTGCATTCTAAATTCTTTGAAATTGGCGATTCCTTTGAAATAATTCGTGTAGTGGCGTCTCATTTCCATAATTCCATTGCGTTCACCTTTCCACTTGATCGACATTTCTAAATGACGTCGAGCCGCTTCTAAGCGCTCATTAAATGTTGGGGCATCCATTTGCTCGCCAGTCGCTAAAAAGTGCTTTATTTCTCTAAAAATCCATGGATAGCCTATACTGGCGCGTCCAATCATCACGCCATCTACTCCATAGCGCTCTTTGTACAACTTTGCTTTTTCAGGAGTATTTATATCCCCATTTCCGAAAACTGGAATGTGCATTCGTGGGTTGTTCTTTACTTCCGCAATCAAACTCCAATCGGCTTCTCCTTTATACATTTGCTTACGAGTTCGCCCGTGAATAGAAATACCTTGAATTCCTACATCTTGCAATCGCTCGGCAACTTCAACAATGTATTTGGTATCTTCATCCCAACCCAATCGAGTTTTTACAGTCACTGGCAAATTGGTAGACTTTACGATTTCGGCAGTCATGCGAACCATTTTAGGAATATCTTGCAAAATTCCTGCACCAGCACCTTTACAAGCGACTTTCTTTACTGGACAACCGTAATTGATGTCTATAATATCAGGATTGGCTGCAGCCGTTACCTCAGTGGCTTGCTTCATGGATTCTATATCATTTCCGAAAATTTGAATCCCAATCGGTCGCTCATATTCAAAAATATCCAACTTTTGCACACTTTTTACAGCGTCTCTAATTAAGCCCTCAGAAGAGATAAACTCAGTATACATCAAGTCTGCACCTTGTTCCTTGCACAATGCACGAAAAGGTGGATCACTCACATCCTCCATTGGAGCAAGTAATAAAGGGAAGTCCCCGAGTTCTATATTTCCTATCTTTGCCACTGACTATTTTTTACAAAATTACTAAATCAAACACATCCATTTGAAAACATTCCAAGATATCGTATCCAAGCTGTTAATCCTTTTGGGAATTTGTTTAATAGCCGGAAGTGTCATTTCGTTATTGAGTATTTTTTTAGTGCCGTATATTTTCGATATTCCATCTGATAGTGCCCAAGAAATATTCAATCACGCCTCTAATCCAATGTATGTTGGTGCGCTGAAATTTATTCAGTTTTTCAATTCTATTGGATTATTCGTCATTCCACCATTTTTGTATGTGTTGTACATTAAGGAAAAACCTTTGGACTTCTTGAATTTGAAGAAATCGGTGCACATTCGAACCATTATTTTTCTTGCACTAATATACGTGATTAGTATTCCTGCTATGGAATGGTTGATTACATTCAATAGCAAACTAGATTTACCAGACAGTTTAATTCAGCTAGAACAATGGATGAAAGCAACCGAGGAACGCGCTGCAGAAGTGACCAAAGCATTTTTAGTAATGAATGGGATTGGTGACTTAATCATCAACTTAATCATCATTGCCATAATTCCAGCCATTGGGGAAGAGTTGTTGTTCCGTGGAGTTTTACAACGGCAAATCAACATCTGGAGTAAAAATGGACACCTAGCCGTTTGGATAGCAGCATTTGTTTTTAGCGCCATCCATTTGCAATTTTATGGCTTCTTACCACGATTAATATTAGGAGCCTTGTTCGGTTACTTTTATTTGTGGAGCAACAATTTATGGGTTCCAATCATTGCGCATTTCATCAACAATGCTTCTGCTGTGATGATTAGTTATTACATGGGCACTCCGGAGACAGACATTCAGCTAGAAGCTATGAATCAAAATGGAAGTGAAATGTATGTCATTATTTCGTTGGTGATTCTGTTCTTAACTCTAAAACGTTTTCGAGAGAATTTGCAACTTCCGGGGGTTAGTAAGAACGTGGAGTAAAAACCAAAAAGCCTCCAAGAACATAAAATTCTTGGAGGCTCTTTTAAAAGTATCCATGTTGATTAGCTCAAAGAGCCAATCATATCTTCTGGCTTCACCCACTGGTCAAATTGATCAGCTGTTAGGTAACCCAAATTGATTGCTTCTTCTTTCAAAGTCGTTCCATTTTCATGAGCCGTTTTTGCAATTTTAGACGCTTTGTCGTAACCAATATGGGTATTCAAAGCAGTCACCAACATCAATGAGTTGTTCAAGTTTTTCTTGATGTTCGCATAGTTTGGTTCGATACCTACTGCACAATTCACATCAAAAGAAACACAAGCATCACCAATCAAACGAGCAGACTCTAATAAATTTTTCGCCATCATTGGTTTGAACACATTTAATTGGAAATGTCCGTTCATTCCACCAGTGGTTACCGCTACATCGTTTCCTACTACTTGAGCACAAACCATTGTCAATGCTTCACACTGAGTTGGATTTACTTTACCTGGCATGATAGAAGAACCTGGCTCATTCGCAGGAATATTAATTTCACCAATTCCACATCTAGGTCCGGAAGCCAATAAACGAACATCATTTGAGATCTTCATCAAACTAACCGCCATTTGCTTTAACGCTCCGTGCGTTTCTACCAATGCATCGTGTGCAGCTAATGCTTCAAATTTATTTTCAGCAGTAATGAAAGGCAATTCACTGAACTCAGCGATCTTTTTTGCGACTAACTCTGCATATCCTTTAGGCGTATTAATTCCTGTTCCAACAGCCGTTCCACCCAAAGCTAATTCAGCCAAGTGAGGCAATGTATTTCTCAATGCTTTTAATCCGTGATCCAACTGAGATACGAATCCTGAAAATTCTTGACCGACAGTTAAAGGAGTGGCATCCATTAAGTGAGTACGACCAATTTTCACAACGTCCATAAATTCTTTTGCAATTCGATCCAATGTATTTCTCAACTGCTCTACTCCTGGAATCGTAGTTTCTACTACCATTTTATAAGAAGCGATGTGCATTCCTGTTGGAAAAGTATCGTTAGATGACTGTGATTTATTCACGTCATCATTTGGGTGAATCATTGTTTTTCCTTCGCCCAACTTATTTCCAGCAATAACGTGTGCTCTATTGGCAATCACTTCATTGGTGTTCATATTTGACTGCGTACCTGAACCAGTTTGCCAAACCACCAATGGAAATTGGTCGTCTAACTTACCTTCTAAAATCTCATCACACACTTTAGAAATTAAATCTCTTTTCTCAGTATCTAACACTCCTAACTCGCAGTTAGTGTGTGCTGCTGCTTTTTTCAAATAAGCAAAACCCCTCACGATTTCGATTGGCATCAATTGCTTCGAATCGCCAATTTTAAAATTATTACGAGATCTTTCTGTTTGAGCTCCCCAGTATTTATCAGCAGGAACTTTCACTTCACCCATGGTGTCTTTCTCTATTCGGTAATCCATTTTTATTGTATTTTTTATGATTTAAAGGATACTATTCTTAAAAATTGATTAAAATTGCAGTCACAAAAGAAATCAAATTATGTTTACAGGAGGATTTTTACTTTTCTTAGCCATTTTCGGCCTTGCGTTTTGGGTATTAATATTCTTATCTGCATTTGCTTTACCTTATGCTATCACTATGTATGTGATTGAAAAGATGAAAGGCAAAAAAGCTGAATAAGCTTATTTTACAGCAATTCCAATACATTTTCAGGTGGCCTTCCTAAGACCGCCTTGTTTCCTTTTACCACAATCGGCCGTTCAATTAGCTTTGGATTTTCCAACATAATGGTAATCCATTCGTCTTCCGTAAAGTTCGAATTCTTAAACTTTTCTTTATACACTGCTTCTCCTTTTCTCAACAGTTGAGACGGTTGAATATGCAATTTTGATAAGATCAATTTCAATTCTTCTCGAGTTGGAATTTCTTTTAAATACTCCACGATCTCAACATCTACACCAGCATCTTTTATCAATGCTAAGGTTTCTCTACTTTTCGTACAACGTGGGTTGTGGTAAATTTTCATAGTTTATATTTATTTTCCGCCACCGTACTCCATTAAGTAAGCCTTAATAAATGGATCTAAATCTCCATCCATTACATTGTCTACATTAGAAGTTTCGTGACCTGTTCGTACATCTTTAACTAACTTATAAGGATGCATGACATAGTTTCTAATTTGAGAACCCCACTCAATTTTCTTCTTTTCAGATTCAACTTCAGCGCGCTTCTCTAGTTTCTTACGCATCTCCAATTCGTACAATTGAGATTTTAGCAACTGTAATGCTTTCTCTTTATTCCCCAATTGAGACCGTGTTTCTGTGTTGTCAATTATAATTCCAGTCGGTTTGTGGTGCAATCGAACTCCGGTTTCTACCTTATTCACATTCTGCCCTCCAGCACCACCCGAGCGGAAAGTATCAAAATAAACGTCAGCAGGATTAATATGAATTTCAATAGTATCATCTACCAATGGATACACATAAACAGAAACGAAAGAAGTATGACGCTTCGCATTACTGTCGAAAGGAGAGATTCTCACCAAACGATGAACTCCATTTTCTCCTTTTAAATACCCATAAGCAAACTCACCATCTATCTCTAATGTAACCGTTTTTACACCCGCCACATCTCCTTCTTGGTAATCGAGTTCTTTGATTTTGCAATTGTGCTTATCGGCCCATTGCAGATACATTCGAGTAAGCATTGCTGCCCAATCACAGCTTTCCGTTCCACCTGCTCCTGCAGTAATTTGAATCACTGCACTCAACACATCCTCTTCTTCACTCAGCATTTTCTTAAACTCTAACTCTTCGACTACCTCAGTGGCTTTATCAAAAGATTGTTGAAGTTCGTCTTCAGTAGCCTCTTCTTCTTTATAGAATTCATAGATCACCTGTGCATCGTCCACAGCAGCTTTTGAAGCTTTGTAGCCATCCGTCCAGACTTTTTGATCACGAATTTGTTTCAGAAATTTTTCAGCAGCTTTTGGGTCGTCCCAAAATTCAGGTAATTGCGTCCGCTGTTCGTCTTCAGCAATTTGTATTAATTTATCATCGACGTCAAAGATACCCCCTTAGCGCTTCCACACGCCCAACAAGCTCTTTGATGTTATCTTGAGTTACCATATCGGTTAGTTAGTAAAATGAGTGTGCAAAATTAAGCCTTATCGATGAATTTAAATGGCTAAATAGTTGTTATTTTAGCAATATAATTTCATCCATTTTACAAATGCCAACCCCGGAAGAAAGACGTGCGTTAAGAAGAATTAAACGAATTCTTGTTCAGGAACAATACCGTATAAATCCTCCAATAAAGCCTAAAATTAGAAAGGACAATATGGGCGGAGTGCATGTTTTAATGGTTCTGGCATTATTCGTCGGTCTAGGAATGATTGTAAGTATTGGTTCCATTACGGTAATTACAGTTTGGGGAATCACAAAAATCTTTGCATTTGTTTTGGCTATATCATTGCTGATTCCAATCAAGTGGTATCGTAAAAGACTTACAATGAATGTTTATGAGTTTTTTTTGTTGAGTTTGTTGGGATATGCGCCATTCATTACTGGACTGTTTTTCAGTATTAATTACTTCAATCGGACTAATTTTCATATAGAAACTTACTCGATTCAATCCTTAGAGCGCGGCAAATTCTATTCTGATATACATTTAAAAAACGATACCTTAAGCGAATATGTCCTACTCACCAGTTTCGACAACCGAGATTCTGCCTTTTACAAGGGTAGAAGTAAAATGAGGTATGAATTAGAAGAGGGCGGATTGGGATTAAAAATATTACTTGACAAACGAGCTATTCCTTAAAAAGTTCGTCTAACACATCGATAATAAAAGAACTTTCATATCCTTTTTGTGCAGCAGTTCTATATAGCTTTCCTTTGAGCTCGTAGCGCTCATTACTCGCCAAATCTTTTATCGACTCCGGCATTTTCTTGTCAATAATCTTTTCTAAGGCTCTCTTGTAATCATCCATTTTAATTTGTTCGAAAGCCTCTTGAATCATCGAATCACTAATCTTATGAAATTTCAAACCTTGACGAATCTTAATTTTTCCCCAAGACTTTACATTAAACTTTCCCCTAGCATAAGCCATAGAAAATCGTTTATTCGATACAAACCTTGACTCAATCAAATCATCCAATACACTATCAATTATTTTTTGATCAGCTCCCCATTCTCTCATTTTTCGCTCCATTTCCACTTCACTGCGCTCTCGATACAAACAAAACTTTTGTGCTTTGTCTAGAACTTTTTCAGGAGTTAAAGGGTTTTGAAAATGATTCATCAGTTGGGTAATGGTAACTTTGTTCAAATTAACAGAAATCGACTAGAAAAAACGGCATAAATCACCATGAAAAACAAAAAAGCATTGTATGCCCTTCTCACCGCAAACGCTATTTCTCAATTTGCTCAAGGGATTAGTATGTTGGCCATTCCATGGTATTTTGCCAAGCAATTAGGAGAAGCATCGTTTTTTGCTACATTCTATGCGATTGCTACTTTTGCAACCTTATTTTGGGGATTATATGCTGGGACTTTAATTGATAAATTCCCAAGAAAAAATATTTTCATCGGACTATGCTTAGTTAGTTTTACAGTACTCACCTTTGTTTCAGGTTATGGATTTTATAGCGGAGCAGTTCCTATGACCTTGGTTGCATTGGTGTTTTGTTTTACTATTTTCAATTACAACATCCATTATCCTACTTTGTATGCTTTCGGACAAGAAATAACTGAGAAGGAACATTATGCTAAAACAAACTCACTACTTGAAGTAATCGGACAAACAACCAATGTACTTTCAGGTGCGATGGCAATTGTGTTGATAGAAGGGCTGAACTTTTCTATTTTAGATTATCCCATTCAGATTGAGGCTTGGAGTATTCAAAAAATATTTGCGCTTGACGCAAGTACCTATTTAGTTGCGATGATACTAATTAAAGGCATAAAATACATTCCTACCGTTGAAAAATTAAAAGTGTCTAAAGAAAATGCATGGGTAAGATTAAAAGAAGGTGTGCAGTTTCTAAAAGCTAATCCATTAATATTTGTCTTCGGAAATGCGTCCTACACTGTTTTCATTTTTGTGTTGGTTTCCACTCACCTTTTGTGGCCAATGTATATTGATCAGCATCTACAAGTATCCGGCGACATTTATGCTTCAACAAAAGTACTTTATGCTCTCGGAGCAGTTTTATCAGGCGTATTTATAACGAAAGCATTAAGAAGGTGGAATACGATTTCATCGGTGATTTTATTAATGAGTATTTCCGCAATTGCATTCTTTATTCTAAGTATTTCTCAGTCAGTGGGCGTACTTCTTTTCTTGGGGATCTTCTTTGGAATCACAAATGCAGGTGTTCGAATTCTGAGAGTTACGTATCTCTTTAATCATATTCCCAATCACATTATTGGCAGGTCGAACAGCGTCTTTCAAAGTATCAATATTTTCTTAAGATCGGTCTTCATCGGACTGTTCTCTCTCGCATTTTTTAGCGATGGCTCCAATATTATTTGGGCATTTGGAATTGCAGCAATTGCAGTCGTGCTGTCTATACTGCCACTAGTGGTATTCTATAAGAAGTTGGTTGATTGGAAGTCTACTTCAGACTAATCTCCTCATTTAAAGCATCATGAAAATGATACTCTAGGAATTCATAAGAATCTGAGGCGTGGATTTTCACCCACTTCTTATACTTCATGAACCATTGACGCTGCACAGAGTAGAAACCTTTTGTAAGGTATGCTTCTATAAACGGATGTACATGCAAACTGATTCGTTTTTGATTCAATTGAGTTAAAATATAACGCAAGTTATTTTCAATCTCATCAATTAATAAAATAGTTGCTTGAGCTTCGCCTGTTCCATTGCAACATGGACAAGTTTCAGCAGTACGAATCTCCATTTCTGGTCGAACACGCTGGCGGGTAATTTGGATCAAACCAAACTTAGAAGGAGGCAACACAGTGTGTTTTGCTCTATCATCTGCCATTGCTTCACGCATCACTTCAAATAGTTTCTCGCGATTCGCGCCGTCTTTCATATCAATGAAATCAATTACGATGATTCCACCCATATCTCTCAAGCGCAACTGTCGAGCTATTTCATGAGCCGATTCAATGTTTACTTCCAAGGCATTTTGCTCTTGGTTCTCCATTTTTCGGCTGCGTTGACCACTATTGACATCCACAACATGTAAGGCTTCGGTATGCTCAATAATCAAATAAGCGCCTGATTTCATCGTCACATTTTTCCCAAAAAGCGACTTAATCTGCTTTTCTAGTCCAAAGTGATCAAATATTGGAGTGGTTTTGCGATACCCTTTTACAATGCTTTCTCTTCCGGGTGCGATACTGGCAATGTATTCTTTTAATTCTTGTTGGATATTTTTATCATCCACGTAGATGTTACTAAACTGCGCATTCATTAAATCACGCAACATAGCAGAAGTCCTACTTAGCTCCCCTAGCACTCGCATTGGGGGTTTTGAAGACTTCAGTTTCTGAAAGGCCTCTTCCCACTTTTCGTAAAGGTTATTGAGGTCTCCGTGAAGGTCAGCTACCTTTTTATTCTCAGCTACCGTTCGGATAATTACTCCAAAACCTTGTGGTCGGATGCTTTGAATTAAACGCTTCAAACGAGTTCGTTCGTCGCTACTTTTAATTTTTTGTGAAACAGAAATTCTATCAGAAAAAGGGACTAATACTAAATACCTTCCTGCAATAGATAGTTCAGCACTCAATCTAGGACCTTTCGTAGATATAGGTTCTTTTGCAATCTGCACCAAGACATTTTGATTGGCCACTAATAGATCACTAATCTTCCCAGTTTTTTCAATCTCAGCTTCGAACTTAAAGTCTTTAAGTGCAGCAGCTGATATTTTTTTAGTAGCAACTCCTGTTACATATTTATTCAATGAGGAAAATCTAGGGCCTAAATCCAAATAATGAAGAAAGGCATCTTTCTCATAACCAACATCAACAAAAGCAGCATTCAATCCGGGCATCACTTTTTTGATGCGGCCCAAATAAATGTCACCAACAGAAAAACTATTATTGCTTTTCTCCTTATGAAGTTCCACTAAAGCTTTGTCTTTCAATAAAGCAATTGTAACTTCAGTAGGAGATGAGTGAATAACTAAATCCAAAACCATATTTACGAATAATCACAAAACACAAGAAACCCAAGGCATTTTTATGCAGGGCTTTACACTTGTTCTCAATAAGTTAGATGTTAAAAAATTCCGGCTACAGAATCTGTAGCCGGAAGCTTATTACTTCTTCTTCTTGTGTCTATTCTTTCTTAAACGCTTTTTACGTTTGTGGGTAGCCATCTTATGTCTTTTTCTTTTCTTACCGCTTGGCATATCTTTTAATTTATGTTATTATTCTACTTTTTTATCTTCAACTCTTCAATATAAGTATCCACTTGTTGGATCACCAACGGATCTTTTTGAAAAGATTTGTACTTTTCTAAATAACTAAGCCCTTTTTCTATTTCTCCCATTTGCACATACAAATCAGTTAAATATAAATAAGCCTCAGCATTTTCAGGGTCAATTTCTAACACTTTATTGAATCGCTGAATAGCTTTATCATATTGTGTTGATTGAATTGAGAAATAACCTAAGTTGATCAGCGCGTCTATATTGTTAGAATCTGCTTCCAACACTTCCATTAGAATACCAATTCCTTTCATTGGCATTTCTCCTAACTGACCAGCACCTTCAACGTAACAAACTCCAAGAGCTGTTTTCGCCTGTAAATTAGAAGGATTCATTTCCAACACTTTCTCAAAAGCTTGAATGGCTTCTTCAATCATTACACGTTGATTGCTTTTAGCAAATCGAAATGTCTTAAAAAAAACATCTCCAGCTTGCGTCCAATCTTCTTCGGTATTTGTAAGAACTGCTTTTTCCTTAAAAAACTCCGCCATCAAGACGGGTTGTTTTTCGGAGCTGGCAAAATTAATCAAACTATCTAAGATAATTAACTTTTCTTCTAAGCTTTTCGAGTTTGACAATTGATTTTCTAAATCTGCCACCTTTTTCTTAGCTGATTCATCCAATTCAACGCCCTCTCTTATATCATGATTATGGGACTCTTCGTGATTTTCAGACAGCACGACATCTACTTCCTCTTTTGCACCGCTTTGAATTTTTGGAAGTACGAAAAGTATTAAAATAAAGAAGCCACCAAACAATATGGTGGCTATCTGTGCTTTATTAAGCTTTTTCATTTCAAAAAAATGAGTCTCCTTATGGCTTCACATTAGTTTTTACTCTTTCTACAAAGCTCTTAGAAGGCTTAAATGCAGGAATAAAGTGCTCAGGAATAATCATTGTAGTGTTTTTTGAGATGTTTCTTCCTGTTTTCTCAGCTCTCTTCTTAGTAATAAAAGAACCAAATCCTCTCAAGTAAACATTTTCACCTGCTTCTAGAGAATTTCTAATTGCTTTCATAAACTCTTCAACTGTAGATTGAACAGCTACTTTTTCGATTCCAGTGTTTTCTGAAATTGTCGCTACGATATCAGCTTTTGTCATTTTAATATAATTTTATAAATAAATAATTGGTTAAACTCGAACTTTGCAAGTCTGTTTTCGTGCGCAAATATATAACATTATTTATTTGAAAAAAACTGATTTTAGGATTATTAACGAAATTAATTTTTATACCCCATTGAGATACAACAAGCTAATGATAGAAAAAAACTTAAAAAAATGGTACGAGAAGCACCACAGAGACTTACCTTGGAGAAACACCAAGAACCCTTATAAAATATGGCTTTCAGAAGTTATTTTGCAGCAAACTAGAGTGGAACAAGGGCTAAATTATTACGAAAAATTTACTACAAAATATCCCACAATTCAGGCCCTTGCAGCTACCTCAGAAAATATAGTTTTAAAAGATTGGGAAGGATTGGGATATTACTCTAGAGCAAGAAACTTACTCTTTACTGCTAATTTTATCTGTGAAAAATTAGAAGGAAAGTTCCCAAACTCCTACAATGAAATAATAAAACTAAAAGGAATTGGCCCTTATGCTGCTGCAGCAATTAGCTCATTTGCTTTTGAAGAAGAAAGAGCGGTGGTGGATGGAAATGTCTATCGCACCTTGAGTAGAATTTTTGGCATTAGCACCCCAATTGATAGCACAGCAGGCAAAAAAGAGTTTCAAGCATTAGCCGATGAACTCATTAAAGGTGAGAAACCATCCATTCACAATCAAGCTATGATGGAGTTTGGAGCGCTACAATGCACTCCTAAGAACCCTGAATGCGGAAGTTGTCCTTTCAATGAGAATTGTTTTGCATTCAAACATGATTTAATTGCTGAATTGCCGGTAAAATCAAAAAAGACAAAACAGACAAAACGGTTCTTTACTTATTTGGTGGTTAGTGATGGGAAACATCTTATGCTTAATAAAAGATCAGAAAAAGGAATCTGGGCCAATTTGTTTGAATTTCCTGTCATTGAATCTGCAAACGAAAAAGAGCAGCTTGCAATTCAGCAAACTGATGGATGGAAAACCTTGGTCAATCAAACCAATGGGATTGTTCAATTTAAAAGTAATACTTACAAACACATTCTTAGTCATCAAATAATTTCAGCAGTTTTTTTCGAAATAAAACTATCCGAAATGCCGCTCCTCACCGACAAGGAGAATCTAATAATCAACAAATCCGAATTAAATCAATATGCGCTTCCTAAATTGTTGGTAAACTACCTTTCTGATAGAGATGATTTACTATCTTTGTTAAACGATAATTAGATAATTTATAGTCAGATGGCAGGAGTAAACAAAGTAATCTTAGTTGGAAATTTAGGCAAAGACCCAGAAGTAAGACACCTTGAAAATGGGGCAGTTGTAGCAAACTTCTCTGTGGCTACGTCCGAATCTTACAAAGACAAAAATGGCGAAAGGCAAACTCAAACTGAGTGGCACAACGTAGTTTTGTGGAGAGGACTGGCTGAAATCGCAGAAAAATATTTAAAAAAAGGTAACCAAGTTTACATTGAAGGAAAGTTGAGAACACGATCTTGGGATGATAAAGATGGTGTAACCAGATATACTACTGAAGTAGTTGGAGACAACATGACTATGTTGGGTTCTAAAAGCGATAACAATACAAGTGGAGGAAACTCCTCATCTGATCAAAAATCAGATAATAGTTCTCATAGTAATAAAGAAGAAACTGAAATTGAAGAGGCGGACGAATCTGATGATTTGCCGTTCTAAATTTTATCCTATAGCCTCATTTTAAAATTTGTGGCTTAAGGTAGTATTAACGAATTATTCTCCAATTGGAAGAACCACCGGAACAGATTTTACTTTCCCTATCTCAAAGCATTATCAGTCACCCTATATCATTTGAGGTCATTGTCTCATTGATTGTTATGGCTGTACTTTTAATATGTTCAGCTTTAATCTCAGGATCGGAAGTTGCCTATTTCTCTTTATCTACCACTGAAATTGATCGATTAAAATCGTCAAAAGATCGAACTGAAATACGCATTATAGAATTATTAGAACGACCCAAAAGACTACTTGCCACCATTCTTATTGCCAATAACTTCATCAATGTTGGAATTGTAATATTATCTACCTTCATCGTAGATGGTCTGTTCACCTTTACCAATTACAAGCTAAAATTTTTCATACAAGTTGTAGCTGTCACTTTTGTTTTGCTGCTTATCGGTGAGGTAATTCCCAAAGTATACGCTACTCGAAAATCAGAGAAATTGGCAGCATTCATGGCAATTCCAATTTTCTACATCCAGTTATTGGTTCGCCCAATCAGCTCTATATTAGTACAATCAACTAACTTTATAGACAAGCGAATTAAAAAGAAGAGCCATAACATTTCTGTGGGCGAGCTCTCTCATGCATTAGAGCTATCTTCAGACGAAAATGACAACAACGACGAGCAAAAAATCTTAGAAGGAATTGTAAAGTTTGGAAATACTGAAGTTAAACAAATCATGACCTCTCGTATAGACGTAGTTCCAATTGACATTACTGCCACTTTTAAGGAGGTTATTGAAATTATTTTAGACTCCGGATACTCAAGAATCCCTGTGTTTAAAGAAGATTTTGATCACATTGAAGGGGTACTTTACATCAAGGATTTATTGCCTCACTTAGAGAAAGAGGATTTCGATTGGTCAAGCATGATCAGAAATCCATTCTTTGTTCCTGAGAATAAAAAAATTGATGATTTATTGCGTGAGTTCCAAAGCATGAAAATTCACTTGGCCATAGTTGTTGATGAATATGGTGGCACATCAGGAATTGTAAGCTTAGAGGATGTTCTAGAAGAAATTGTTGGTGAAATTAGCGATGAATTTGATGATGATGATTTGGTATATTCCAAAATAGATGACTTCAATTATACTTTTGAAGGAAAGACGCCACTAAACGACGTTTACCGAATTTTAGAAATTGATGCCGAAGAATTTGAAGAAAACAAAGGAGAGGCCGAAACCTTGGCAGGCTTCCTTATTGAATTAAAAGGTAAAATTCCTAAAAAAGGAGAGAAGGTAAAATTTAGCAATTATCTATTTACCATAGAAGCAGCTGACAAAAGGCGTGTAAAACAAATCAAGTTAACCATAGAAAATCGTTCAGAAGATGCACAACAGAACTAAGCATATCAGTTGGTGTACTTTGGTTTTTTTATCGATTATTTTCACGAGTTGTGGAGACGATACAATGCCCAAGCCTACAGGTTATTTTAGAATTGATTTACCCGAGAAAGAATACCGGCCAACCAATGATAGCATTCCTTTTCCATTTCAATTTGAATTGCCACAATACGCAGTAATCAACCTGCAACGAACGAAAGAAAGCCCAAACTTTTTTGACTTGGATTTTACAAGATATGGAGCTAGGATACACTTTAGCTATATCGCAGTAGATAGTAATGCAAATCGCTTGTTAGAAGAAAGTAGAAGATTAGCATATGAACATACGGTGAAAGCACAAGAAATTAACGAAGAATTAATCCAAAACGAACCTTTTAACGTTTATGGAACTTACTATTCCATCAAAGGAAATACTGCATCATCCGATCAATTCTTTATGACTGATAATGCCAACCATTTTTTAAGAGGCGCACTGTATTTTAGTGTTGCACCTAATCCAGATTCAATTGGCCCGGTTCATGACTTTATCAAAAAGGACATCATACACTTAATTGAAACTTTTAAGTGGAAAAATTAATTTCTGGCTGTTGCGAAATTAAATCGATGAACCACAAAAACTGTGGTACCTAATAAGAAAAAAGCTCCTAGTTGATGAGCAACCCCTAACCAAACAGGCACAGCCATTAATAATGTTATGATTCCTAACAAGAATTGAAATGAAACAGTAGCCAACAATACATTGATACCAACCTTTTGAGTTGAATCCAACTCCAGCTTCTTAGCTTTAAGAAAGATAAAAATCACAGTTCCCACTACGATGTATGCCAAATATCGGTGTATAAATTGAACTCCGCCAAGACCTTCAACAAAGTTGTGCCAAAACGGCTGCATTGCAGTTACAGAATCTGCTATCCACTGATCTCCCATTTTGGGCCACGTATTGTAAACCTTTCCTGCATTTAACCCCGCTACAAAAGCTCCCCAAACAATCTGAATAATAGTAATACCCAATAAAAAGAAAGCCGCAGATTTCAATGGATGGCTGATTCTATTCTGTCGATTCGGATAAATTAATCCCAATGCCACCCAAAAAGTATAAGCAAAAGTGATGAAGGCAGTTATCAAATGCATGGCTAATCGGTAATGGCTCACATCTGGATTCTTATTTAATCCACTTTTCACCATATACCATCCCAAAAAGCCTTGAAAACCACCCATAAACAAAATGATTAAAAGTTGATAAAGCAACTTCCTATTCACCATTTTTCTAGCTAGAAAATATATAAATGGAATGATGAACACCAAGCCAACTACTCTACCTAACAGGCGATGTAAGTATTCCCAAAAGAAGATCTCTTTGAATTCCTCCAAAGTGAAATGAGAATTAATCAATTGATATTCGGGGAACTGTTTGTACTTTTCAAAGACTACTGACCATTGTACATCGTTCATCGGAGGAAGCGAGCCCATCAATAAATTCCATTCCACCATAGACAAACCAGAGTTGGTCAAACGAGTGACTCCACCAATTACCACCATTCCGAAAATGAAAAAACAACCGGTAAACAGCCAGATGATAATGGGTCTTTTAGATAGTTCTTGCATCGATCTAATTTTTTGCCAAAATTAAGAAAGAAACAAGTTTAAAGCAGGAAAGTTTTCGGTTTTAGAACTAAAACGACGACATAAAGTAAGTGATAATATCAGGGAGAGAAATGTTCAATCGTTCTGTTTTTGTTTTTTGAGGTTCCACATTTGCCGTTTTAATCACTTTATTAACCGCAGTATAATCGAGTTTAGAGGCATCAGTTTGGACAGTATCTTTAAAGTTCGCTATACTTTTAGCATTTGGAGTATCTATAGAAAAATCAGCTGCATTAAGGTTCAATAAGAGTGTTAGAACTCCTAAAAAAATCACAAAATAAACCTGATTAATTCGTCTCATAATGAATCTCCTAAAATCACTTCCCTCAAAATTATACAAATAATTGATTCGAATAATTATAATTGCGAATAAATTCAGTTTAAGTTGATTTGAAGGGCTTACATTTGCACACTTATGAAATTTTTTGATTTAGACAAGCCCATCACACAATGGATTTTACTGCTACTACTAGCTTTTGTTTGGGGCAGTTCTTTTATCTTAATGAAAAGAGGACTTGAAAGTTTTAATAATTTACAAGTGGCATCCCTAAGAATAGCAATCGCCTATTTTTTCCTCTTGCCAATAGCACTCAGAAACATCCGTAAAATCAAAGGTAAATATTGGGGATACTTAATTATTGCAGGGTTATTAGGAAATGGAATTCCTGCGTTTCTGTTCACCACAGCTCAGACTCAAATCAGTAGTTCCTTAACTGGAATGTTAAATAGTTTAGTTCCTCTTTTTACTGTATTAATTGGCTTAATTGCATTTGGATTGCAGTTGCGTATCAAGCGGTTTGCCGGCGTTTTACTAGGATTGGTTGGCGCGATTGGATTACTCTCAGTGCAAGGATTAAATTTTGGAGACAGTAATTTAGCTTATGCACTATTGGTTGTGCTTGCTACAATTTGCTACGCCACGAATATTAACTTCATAAAAACATACTTAGGGCCAATTAATTCAGTGGATATAACCGCATTTGGATTTTTCTTTTTAGGCCCTCCGGTAATAGTCTATTTGTTCATGAGTGATTTCTATCAAATTATTCAAACAGACCCTGAAGCCACCACAAACTTATTCTACATCGCATTGCTGTCTATTTTTGGAACTGCCTTAGCTGTCATTCTCTTTAATATTCTGATTAAAAAAGTATCTGCTGTCTATGCCTCCTCGGTTACTTACATCATTCCGGTCTTTGCATTAATGTGGGGATTTATAGATGGAGAAGTGATAAAAGGGATGCATCTTTTTTGGATAACTATTATTTTATCAGGCATATATATAGTAAATAGAGAAAACCTGAAGCTGAGTAGAAAAGCAAAAAAAGAACTTAAACTACAGAATTTAAACAAGTAGTTGTTTCCTTACTTTTTATTTGTATTTTTGTGCTCCAAATTTTTATTAACAAATAAAGCTGTATAAGATGTACGCAATCGTAGAGATAGCAGGGCAACAATACAAAGTAGAGAAAGATCAGCAGATTTTTGTTCATCGATTGGAAGGCGAAGAAGGCTCAAAAGTTGAGTTTTCAAATGTTCTTTTAACTGATGATGGCAAAAATGTTTCTGTTGGCGCCCCAGCTGTAGAAGGAGTTTTAGTGTCTGCAAAGATTCTTGAGCACCTGAAAGGTGATAAAGTTATCGCCTTTAAAAAGAAAAGAAGAAAAGGTTTTAGAAAAAAGACTGGCCACCGCGAGTACTTAACTAAAATTCAAATTGAAGCTATTGGAGCTGGAACTGCTAAAAAAGCAGCACCGAAAAAAGAAGCTAAAAAAGAAGAAGTGGCAGCTGAAAAGCCAGCAACCGAAGCTAAAAAAGCGGCACCAAAAGCAGCACCAAAGAAGACAACTGCTAAAAAAGCAGATGATTCAGAAAAGTAATAGTACGAACGATATTAAAATCAAAACGTCATGGCACATAAGAAAGGTGTAGGTAGTTCGAAAAACGGAAGAGATTCAGAAAGCAAACGATTAGGTGTAAAAGTTCACGGTGGGCAATTTGCTCAAGCGGGTAACATCATCGTAAGACAAAGAGGAACAAAACACAATCCAGGTGAAAATGTAGGTATTGGTAAAGACCATACTTTATTCGCATTGAAAAATGGATTAGTTGTTTTTAAAACTAAGTCGAACAAAAAATCTTTTGTTTCTGTTGATACCGAAGGTTTCGAATAAGCTTACTATAAAAATAGTTAAAACTCCTCTCGGCATTGCCAAGAGGAGTTTTTTTTGTTAAATACAATCGTTAGAATAGTATATTTGCACACTTTACTAGAGAAAAATCATGCTACAAGTACAATTTATAAAAGAAAACAAAGCTCTTATCTTAGAACGTTATAAAAAACGGAATTTAGATGCAGAAGAGACGATTGACAAAATTATCCATGCAGATGGCTTAAGAGTGCAGACACAGCAAGAATTAGACAATCAATTGGCTGAAGCCAATACTTTAGCTAAACAAATTGGGGATTTGTTTAAATCGGGCAATGCGGCTGAAGCGAATGGGTTGAAAGAAAAAACAACAGCGTTGAAAGCTAGCAGCTCTGAACTAAAAGAAAATCTTTCCCGCATTGAAGAGGAATTGAAGCAATTGCTATATTTATTGCCGAATGTTCCGAATGAAATTGTACCGCAAGGCAAAAGTGATGCAGACAATAAAATAATAGCTGAGTCAGGTAAAATACCAACTTACACTTTTGAGGCTCTTCCTCACTGGGATTTGGCCAAAAAATATGACCTTATCGATTTTGAATTGGGTGTAAAAATTACTGGTGCTGGATTTCCAATTTACAAAGGGAAGGGAGCTATTCTGCAACGTGCATTAATCAACTTTTTCTTAGATGAGGCAAGAGAGGCCGGATATGAAGAAGTCATTCCTCCTCATTTGGTAAACGAAGCTTCTGGATATGGAACCGGACAACTACCTGACAAAGAAGGACAAATGTATCATGTGGGTATTGACGATTTATACTTAATTCCAACTGCAGAAGTTCCAGTCACTAACATGTACAGAGATGTCATCTTAAAAGAAAGTGATTTTCCGATAAAAAATACTGCCTATACTCCTTGTTTCCGGAGAGAAGCAGGATCTTATGGAAAAGATGTTCGTGGATTAAACAGATTGCATCAATTTGATAAGGTAGAAATTGTACAAATTCAACATCCAGACAAATCATACGAAGCGTTGGATCAAATGGTAGATCATGTAAAAGGGTTACTAGAAAAGTTAGGATTGCCTTATCGTGTGGCTTTATTGTGTGGTGGAGATTTAGGTTTTACTTCTGTTTTGACATACGATATGGAAGTCTTTTCAGCAGCACAGGAAAAGTGGTTAGAAGTGAGTTCAATTTCTAACTTCGAAACTTTTCAAGCCAATCGACTAAAGTTGCGATTTAAAAATAAAGATGGAAAAACAGAACTGGCACATACATTAAACGGTAGTGCTTTGGCTTTACCTCGTATATTGGCCTCTATTTTAGAAAACTATCAAACAGAAAATGGAATTACTATCCCTGAAGTATTGGTTCCTTACACTAAATTTAAAACTATTGGAGAATGAATAAATTCTTAAAAATTACTTTAATCGTTGGATTCGCATCCCTATTTACAGCATGCTTGTCTAAACAAGATGAAGAAAACTTAGCAAAAGTAGATGAGTTGATTGAGATGACTGACTCGTCAATTGCTGCATTGGAAGCAACTGACAGCACCACGATTTATGTGCATCATGATACATTATTCTCAAACTTGAATTATTTACAAATTCATTTAGTGGATACCATCGAACGAGATATGTTGAAAAAGCTTTCAGATTACAGAGACATCAGGAAAGCATACAGCGCCTACAAAAATGATTTTTCACGTACTTTAAAAGAGGCTCGAAATGAAAAAGAGCAATTGCTAAAGTTGAAGCAAGATATTGAAAACGATATTGTAGACGAAGAGAAGTTTGAAAAATATTTTGAATTGGAAGTTGGAAATGTGAAGGTTCTCAAAGAGAGTGCAGAAAAGCTAACTGTTCGAATTAAAATCTCAGAAGAAATTTTTAACAGATTAGCACCTACTGTTGATTCTTTGAATATTGCTACTAGAAAGAAATTTGAACAAATGAGAAATCAAGAGTGATTTTTAAAACACATATCATAAATAAAAGCATCAAAAGAAGACTCGTTTTTCTTTTGATGCTTTTGCCGTTTATAGGATTTGCTCAAAATAGTATTGAAACTGACATCAGCTTGGCTGAGCAGTTTTATGAAGAAGGGGAAATCGACAAGGCACTAGAGCTTTATGAATCAGTTTATGAAAGAACTTCTTTTCAAAATGTATACAAAGCATTGGTTGACATCTATGTCAAAAAAGAAGACTATAAGGCTGCTGAAAGTCTAGTTAAAAAACGCATGAGGGGTCGAAATGATTCTTATCGATATGAAGTCGATTTAGGGAATCTTTATCGTAAACAAGGCAATGACAAAAAAGCGAACCAAAGTTTTGAGTCTGCCATAAAAGAGGTGCCAGACGGTCAATCCAATTATATTTCTCTAGCAAATGATTTTGCAGCCATTGCAGAATATGACTTTGCCATTGAGGTTTATGAAAAAGCAAAAAAGTCGACTGGTGATGATATTCAATACAACTTTCAGTTAGCCAATATTTACGGCAGAAAAGGCAATACAGAGGCCATGATAGACCAATACCTCGATGTATTGGCGGTTAATGAATCCTATCTACAAAGTATTCAAAATGTATTGCAAACTCTTTTAAATCCTGACCCAAACGGAGAGATAAAAGAGAAGTTAAAAGACAACTTATTGGGACGGATTCAGAAAAGTCCTGACAAAACGATTTATACTGAATTGTTGATTTGGCAATTTATCCAAGACAAGAATTTTAGTGGCGCTTTTATCCAAGCGAGAGCAATTGACAGAAGACAGAATGAAAATGGTACACGAATTTTCTCATTGGCTCAATTGGCTGCGTCCAACCAAGATTATGATGTAGCTATACAATGCTACAATTATATATTAGAAAAAGGCCCTTCTGCCATCTACTACAGTCCATCAAGAATAAGGTTAGTTGATGTGTTGAAAGAGAAAATATTATCCACCAACAACTATACACTAGAAGAACTTTTAAAGGTAGATGTTAGCTACAGAGAGTCTTTAAAAGAACTAGGAAAAAACAGAAAAACAGTTGAGCTGATGGGCGATTACGCTCACTTTCTGGCATTTTATTTAGATAGTTCAGACGCTGCGATAGAGTTACTTAATACAGCAATCAATATACCTGGAGCAGCACGACCAGATGTAGCCGAATGCAAAATAGAATTAGCTGATGTGTATGTTACTCAAGGTGAAATATGGGAAGCCTCTTTGCTTTACTCCCAAGTAGAAAAAGAATTTAAGTACGATGAAATCGGAGAGCGAGCCAAGTTTAAGAATGCAAAAATAGCCTACTACACCGGAGATTTCTTTTGGTCGCAGGCGCAATTAAATGCCTTGAAAGGGTCAACTTCTAAGTTAATTTCAAACGATGCCATCGACTTATCACTTTTGATAACAGATAATGTAGGAGTAGATTCTATCATTGAGCCATTACAAATTTATGCTCGAGCTGAATTGTTGTTGTTTCAAAATAAATCAGCGGAAGCATTAGTTACTTTAGATTCAATTCCAGAACGATTTCCGGCTGCTTCTCTGAACGATGAAATTTTGTATTTAAAATATAAAATCGCTTATAAAAGAAAAGAATACACAGCTGCTGCCGACTTTTTAAGCAAATTAATTTCCACATATGCACTAGATATTTTAGGCGATGATGCCTACTTCTATCTGGCAAAATTGAACGAAGAACAATTAAATAATCCCGAAAAGGCAATGGAGCTGTATAAATCGATATTAACCGATTTTAGCAGCAGCATTCATGTGGTGGAAGCTAGAAAAAGATTTAGAGCTCTTCGGGGCGATGCCATTAATTAGAAAAATATGATCATATACAGTGTAACAGTAAGTTTAGAAAAAGGAATTCACGAAGATTGGTTGAGTTGGATGAAAGAAACCCACATTCCTGATGTGATGAAAACGGGTTACTTTACAGAGCATTTAATTACCCGAGTACTAACAACCGCAGAAGACGAAGAGGGAATCACCTACAACATTCAATATCATTGCCCAAGTATGATTGATTTAGATGAATACCAGAAAAATCATGCTCCTGCATTACAGAAGGACCATACTGAGCGTTACCAAAATAAATTTGTGGCTTTTAGAAGTCTACTAGAAAAAGTATAATTTGAAATTAGTAAGAGCCAAAAAGCACCTCGGTCAGCATTTTTTAACCGACGAAAGCATTGCAGAAAAAACTGTTGATGCCTTGACAATGACTGATCAATACAGCAAAGTAATTGAAGTAGGTCCTGGAATGGGTGTGCTCACTAAATACTTGGTTAAACGAAAAGATTTAGAAACCTACATCATTGATATTGACGGGGAATCTATCCAATTTTTATTGAAACATTTTGGAGAATTAGAAGACTCTAGAATAATCGAAGGTGATTTCTTAAAGTATGACTTGAGTCAAATTTTTGGGGAAGACAAATTCGCCATTGTAGGGAACTTCCCCTATAATATCTCTTCTCAAATCCTTTTTAAGGCATACGACAATCGCGATAAAGTAATTGAAGTTGTCGGAATGTTTCAGAAGGAAGTAGCAGAACGAATAGCAGCTCCTCCTGGTTCTAAAACCTATGGAATTCTTAGTGTGCTTTTGCAAGCTTATTATACCATCGACTATTTATTCACTGTAAATGAAGACGTATTTGATCCTCCACCGAAAGTTAAATCGGCAGTTATTCGATTGCAACGGAATGATGTAAAATCATTGGATGTAGATGAAAAAAGATTCAAATCCATTGTAAAGATTGCTTTTGGCCAACGCCGGAAAACATTAAGAAATTCATTGAAACAATTCATCAATGAGAAACCCGAGGTGAAAGACAACCCAATTTTTAATGAACGACCAGAACAGCTTTCTGTCGCACAGTTTATAGAGATTATCAAGATGTTGGACTAATAGCTTCAAAATTGCGTAGCGCACTGATCATTTTTATGTGCATTTTGCGTAGTGTACTGCACAAAATAGATGTACTTTATCTAATACTTATTTTAAGTTGACATTAAAATACATCCCTCCGACTGCTAATTCAGGCCTAAAGTTGTAAATTCGTCCTCAGCAAATTGATTCGCTCATGCAATTTGAATTAACAAAAGAATATTTAAACGCACTAAGAGAAAGCTTAGACACTGGATTAGAAACTCCGATTTTAAAAGAAATCAGCGAGCTTCACCCGGCGGATATTGCGGAAATTTTAGATGAGCTAACCATTGAACAAGCCTCACTTCTATACAAATACATCGGAAAAGAGAAGTCGGCGGACATTTTAATTGAGCTCGATGAGGATGTTCGTGAGCGCTATCTTGACTCCTTAGGTTCTAAAGAAATAGCAGAGACCTTCATTGAAAATATGGATTCTGATGATGCGGCCGATATAATGGCTGAATTATCGGATAAAGTAAAGCAAGAAGTAATTTCTCACATTCAAGATGAGGAACAAGCCAGCGATATCGTTGATTTGCTGAGTTATCCTGAAGATTCTGCCGGGGGATTAATGGCGAAAGAATTGATTCAGGTGAATGTGAATTGGAGCATGCTGAAGTGTGTGAAAGAAATGCGCAAGCAAGCCGAGGATATTGAAAATGTTTATTCCATTTATGTAGTTGACAACCAACAACGATTAATTGGAACGCTCTCTCTAAAGAAGTTACTCTTAGCGCCAACAGCAGCAAAAGTTGAAGATGTTTATTTCAAAGATGTATTGGCAGTAAAGGCTTACGAAAAGTCGGAAGAAGCGGCTAACATCATGGAAAAGTATGACTTGGTTGTACTTCCTGTAGTCGATGAATTGTATCGATTGATTGGTCGAATTACAATTGATGATGTAGTAGATGTTATCCGTGAAGAAGCCGACAAAGATTACCAAATGGCTTCTGGTTTGACACAAACTGCCGAATCAAGCGATCGAGTTTGGTCCCTTTCAAAAGCTCGGATTCCTTGGTTGGTTATTGGATTGATGGGAGGAGTTTTGGGTTCGCTAGTTATTGAAAACTACGAAGGTCAAATTCAAATTCATCCAGAAATGGCCATTTTTATTCCTCTAATTGCCGCTATGGGCGGAAATGCAGGAGTTCAATCATCAGCGATTGTAGTGCAAGGATTGGCCAACAAAACGATGGGATTTGATTCCATTTTCTCTCGGTTATTTAAAGAATTCTCAGTGGGACTCTTAAATGGAGTCTTGGTTTCTGCACTGATATTTATCTATAATTTATTGTTCTCCGACTCCTGGGCATTAAGCCTGACAGTGAGTATTTCATTGATCACAGCAGTGGTTTTTGCAACCTTATTGGGTACTGCAGTCCCATTGGTTTTAGATAAATACAAAGTAGATCCTGCACTCGCTACAGGGCCTTTTATCACCACATTAAATGACATTATCGGTTTGTTCATCTACTTTGGAGTCGGCCGTTTGTTGTATAATTATTTCTAGAATTATGTCACGAAAGGTAATTTTCATTGATTCGGTACATCCCATTTTAAAAGAACGGTTGGAAGAAATGGGCTACCAATGTGATTGGAAAGTGGATTTAAATCGTCTGGAGATTGAACAAATTATCGACCAATACGAAGGAGCAGTCATTAGAAGTAAATTCAAATTTGATTCTGAAATGCTTCACAAAAGCAGCCGACTCAAATGGATTGCTCGCTCAGGTGCAGGGATGGAAAACATTGATTTAGCCACTGCCAAATCTCTAAATATTCAATGTTTTAATTCTCCTGAAGGAAATAGAGACGCCGTGGCTGAACATTGCATTGGCATGTTGTTGAGTCTCTTCAATCACCTATCAAGAGGAGATCAGGAAGTGCGACAAGGACTGTGGTTGAGAGAAAAAAACCGCGGAATTGAGCTCAAAGGAAAAACCGTTGGATTGATTGGTTTCGGTTTTATGGGGCAAGCACTTGCTCAACGACTGCAAGGTTTTGGAGTCACCATACTCGCTCACGATAAATACAAAACAGGGTTTGGAAGTGATTTAGTAAAAGAAGCAACGTTGGCTGAACTTCAGGAAAAATCGGATGTCATCAGTATTCATTTACCATACACCGAAGAAACACAGTATTACATAGATGAACAATTTATTGCTGATTGTAAGAAACCATTTTACATCATCAATACTGCTAGAGGAAAATGCTTGGACACCTCAGCGTTGGTGAAAGGAATCAATGCTCAAAAAATTTTAGGAGCTTGTTTAGATGTCTCTGAATTTGAGAGCATTTCCTTTGAAAACCTCAACAAAGACGAGCTTCCTCAAGCTTTTCAGGATTTAATTGCTTCCGATAAAGTCATTCTTTCTCCTCATGTGGCTGGCTGGACAGTTGAATCTTATGAGAAATTGTCTAGTTTTTTGGCGGAGAAAATCTTGGCTAATTATTAATGGTGAATGGTTCACTTCACTTCGGCGGAGCTCTGTGTAAACTTTCGAGCTCAGTGTGACAAACTATCCAGAATAAATTGTTAATTCCATTTCTTATTTTAGTGGAATGAAAAATCTACTTCTACTCATCCTCTTTTCTCCACTCATCACTTTTAGTCAAAATAGCTTTAAAGGAACTATCGTCGATTCTCAGAAAAATCCGATTCAGTTTGCAAGCATCTCAATTAATCAAACTGCCAATGGAACGTATACCAATGAAAAAGGAATTTTTCACTTCGACAGTATAAAGCCAACAGACACATTAAAGATTAGTTGTATTGGGTATGAAAGTAGATCAATTGCAGTTAAAAACTTATCAGATACTATTTTTCTCAAAGACATCACAATTGAAATTGAAGAGGTGGTAATCAAAAGTGAGTATAGTAGAGAACTCATTGGTTGTTTAAGAAATAAAGACCGAGGAAGTGATGGTGGACTAAATGGCTTTATAAACGGAATTCAAATTAACAATATCCCCGCTTCATATCTGGAAAAGATTGAATTTTACATCAGAAAGTCCAAGGATTTAGCGCCTAACTTATTCTTTTTACACCTTTATAAGTTGGATTCAAATAATCTACAAACACCAATTCTCAGTCAAAGAATTAGTATTCCTACAAATGAAAAAGGGTGGGTTAAAATTGACCTCTCAAAGCAATTTATAAAAGTTAAAGATTCCATTTTTATCGCTTATGAAACAGTACCAAACCCTAAATACTTTAAAGATGTAAAAGTGGTTCCCATCGTTAACATGAATGAATATGATGCTGCCACGATAGGTTATGCTAAGATTAAAGATAAAGCGAATTCTAGAAATAGATCAGGTCGAGATGGCATTGGATGGTTTACTTGGCCAGATGAGTGGATTTCAGAGTATGGTAATTGGGTTCCAATGATTCGAGCAACTGTTAGATATTGAGAAGAAAATTATCAATGGTTCACTTCACTTCGGCAGAGCTCTGTGTATACTTCAGAACTCAGTGTGACAAATTATTAAATCCATTTCATATTTTAGTGAAATGAAAAACCTACTT
Source organism: Acidiluteibacter sp. (assembly GCF_055129545.1). Classification (NCBI taxonomy): domain Bacteria; kingdom Pseudomonadati; phylum Bacteroidota; class Flavobacteriia; order Flavobacteriales; family Cryomorphaceae; genus Acidiluteibacter; species Acidiluteibacter sp. The sequence goes on from NZ_JBSRUB010000014.1 coordinate 27,594, forward strand.
CTAATCATCCTCTTTTCTCCGCTCATCGTTTATAGTCAAATCAGTCTTAAAGGAACTATCGTCGATTCCCAAAACAACCCTATTCAATTTGCCAGTATCTCCATTAATAAAACTGCCAATGGAACGTATACCAATGAAAAAGGAATTTTTCACTTCGAAAGTATACAACCAACAGACACTTTAAAGATTAGTTGCATTGGGTATGAGAGCAGAACACTTTGTGTGAAAGACATTCAAGAGCAAATTATCTTAACTAGTAATTCCGTTAATATTGATGAGGTAATTGTCAATCGGAAAAGGAAAAACAGAACATTTACGATTGGGTATTACAAAATGAGAACACTTTTTCCAAGCTTCCATTACAGTAATTATAAATCAAAAATAGCCACTTTCATCCCCTATCAATCGTCACCTGCAGTGATTGAAAAAATATTACTCCCCATTACAAATATTAATGATACTACTCAACTTAAAATTTACCTCTATGAAGCTTCTGAAGATGGAAGTCCTGGCAAAGAAATCTACTCCAAACTACTAATATCAAATGGGGTAAAAAACATAATAGACATTTCAGACCAAAAAATTAGAATGCCTTATGGAGGTGTATTTGTTGCAGTTGAATGGCTCACGGAACAAGTCATAAAAGATAAAAACGATTCTAAAGAAGTTGTTGGCTATAGCTTTAGAGTAAAAATGACAAAACCGATGGATACAAACTACACCTATGGGTATTGGGAAAATAAATGGCGACTAAAATGGAATCCTCCGAATGCACAATATAGCAACGTTAGGTTCGGATTGGTACTAAAACCACTATAATTGCTAATTAACAATTATTTAACCACAAACCTCGCCGTCTGTCTACTTTTCTGCTCCACATAAATTGTCTTGTCCTTCAACAGCTTCGATAGCGTTTCTTCATTGTAATGACGCACTGTTAGCAACAGCAACTCATCATTGTAATATACCTTATAGTCTGCTTTCAATTCTTCAATCAGGTTGTCAATCTTCATTTTCTGATTGTCTGCACAGATGGAAAAGCTAATCGCAGAATTTTGCATCAAGTTCACCGTTACTTTGTGTTTAGCAAAACAGCCAAAAATCTGACTTAAATTATCTTCCGCAATAAAAGAATAATCCCTTGGAGAGATAGAAATCAAGATCTGATTCGTCTTAAAAATAAACGAAGGAATCAAAGAGTCTTTTGCAGAATTCTCATTGATAATACTTCCTTCCTCATCAGGATTGACAAAAGATTTAACCAACAATGGAATTTTCTTATTCTGCAGCGGTTTTATTGTTTTCGGATGAATCACAGTTGCACCATAATACGCCAACTCCACTGCTTCGTGGTAGGAGATGTTATTCAACTTCTCCGTTTCATCAAACCATTTTGGATCAGCATTCAGCATACCAGGTACATCTTTCCAAATGGTTAAGGACTCTGCATCCACTAAATTGGCAAAAATTCCACCGGTATAATCCGAGCCTTCACGACCTAAAGTAGAGTTAAAGTTCTCAGAAGTAGAACCTACAAACCCTTGAGTAATCATTAATTTATTAGCTGAGTCTGAAAAATAAGGCTTCACATATCGATTGACATTTTCAGCAGTTACTTCCCAATCTACCTTCGCATTTCGGTAGGTATTATCTGTTCGAATAATGTCGCGAACATCTTGTAATTTATTTTTCAAGCCCACTTGTTTCAAATAAGCAGAAACAACGGTCGCTGACAACCACTCTCCCACTGCCACCATCTGATCGTATTCGAAATCGTACTCCCGCATTTGCTCTTCTTCCAACTGCCACTCTATCTCCACGAAAGTATTGTGCAATTCCTCAAAAATAGGATGAGAAGTGCCATCAAATAACTCCTTCAAAATGTCAAAATGAAAGCGTTTTACGACCGCTAATAACTCCAACGTGTTCGACTTCCCATGGAAATAAGCATCTAACAGATCTTCCAATGCATTTGTCGTTTTGCCCATTGCAGAAACCACTACAATTATTTGTTCTTCTTTGTAACGCTCTAAAATAGCTGCTACATTTTTAACTGCTGCTGCATCTTTTACCGAAGCTCCACCAAACTTAAATACCTTCATCTTAACCTAATTTCTTTGCGATTTCTTGTAATTGTTCTCTTCTAAACTTAGCATTGAACCATTCTCCATCTAGCTCTGCCGCATACTTTTTATAAAATCCAATAGCTGGCTCATTCCAATCCAACACTTGCCATTCCATTCGACCCACATTTAAATCAGCCGCTATTTTTATCAATTCTTCAAATAACATTTTCCCGGCACCTACTCCTCTTTCTTGCTCTGTTACAATCAAATCTTCTAGATAAATACACTTGCCTTTCCAAGTGGAATATTTCATATAATACAAAGCGATTCCGATGATTTTTCCGTCCTTTTCAGCGACCAGCAAATCATAAATGGCATTATTTCCAAAACCATCTGCCTCTAATTCTTCCAATGAAACCTCCACCTGATCGGCAGCCTTTTCATAAACTGCCAATTCATGAATCAGCGCCAAAGCTGCTTTGCAATCTTCCTTTTTCCCTTTTCGAATGGTAACTGACATCTCTTGTATTTTTGACAAAGGTAAATTTTAGGTCTTAAAATCCCTATTGAAATAGTATTGCCTTTTTAATTGCTTTCAAATTGCGATATTTGCGCGAAATAAAGCCACCAAACATGAGTACAGTTAAAACCCTGAGTGAATTTATCATAGAGCGTCAAGAAGATTTTCCATATGCAACTGGAGAATTGACTCGGTTGCTAAATGACATCGTTATTGCATCAAAAATCATCAACCGAGAAGTAAATAAAGCTGGGTTGGTAAATATTATTGGTGCTACCGAAAACGAAAACATCCAGGGAGAAACTCAGCAAAAACTAGATGTAATTGCCGATAATCTAATGATTTCAGCAATGCGATCTGGAGGTGAGGCTTGTGCCATTGCTTCTGAAGAAAATGACCATGCTGTATTTTTTGACAGCGTGCTTTCAAAAGGCGGGAATTATGTAGCAGCCTTCGATCCGTTGGATGGCTCTTCTAATATTGATGTAAATGTATCGATTGGTACCATCTTCTCTATTTTTAGAAGAAAAAGTAAAGTTGGCGAAAAGGCAAATCTAGAAGATTTCTTGCAAAAAGGATCGGAGCAAGTAGCTGCTGGTTACGTTGTTTATGGCTCTTCTACTATGTTGGTTTATACCACAGGAAATGGAGTAAATGGCTTTACTTTGGACCCATCAATCGGTGAATTTTGCCTTTCTCATCCAAAGATGAAAATCAAAGAAGATGGAAAAATTTATTCTATCAACGAGGGAAATTATCCATATTTCCCACAAGCTTTCCGCGACTATATAGAGTATTGTAAAGAAGACGACAAAGACACCAACCGCCCATTCTCAGCTAGATACATTGGTTCTATGGTGGCTGATTTTCATAGAAACTTAATCAAAGGTGGAATTTTTATCTATCCGGAAACGACCAAATCGCCAAATGGAAAATTGAGAATTTTATACGAATGTAACCCAATGGCTTTTATTATGGAGCAAGCTGGAGGTATCGCAACGACTGGAAAACAACGCATCATGGACGTGGAGTTAACTGAGTTGCATCAGCGAGTTCCTTGCATTATGGGTTCTAAGAATATGGTCGAGAAAATGCTGACCTTTTTGTAGGAATTCATAATTTAGGAGAATGATTTCTCCTACTAAAAAAACCACGACAGCTTTATTGATTGCGATTGCTGCTTTAGCAATTGCCGCTTATTTCAGTTCTTTTTCGAATGGGTTTACCCACTTCGATGACCAAGTTCAGATCACTGAAAATACTGACATTATCCAACTCAACTGGCAGAAGATAAAAACAATCTTCAGTTCTACCTATGTGGGAATGTATCAGCCTACATCCACTTTATTTTATGGATTGTTGGTGGGGTTTTTTGGAATGAATCCGGAAGTATTTCATGGATTCAGCTTTCTCCTTCATTTAATCAATGGTTGGATTCTCTTTTCCATCTTCAAGCAAATTAATGTAAAAGAGTCTGTAGCCGTTTTAATGACTGCGCTATTCGTTTTACATCCCATGCAAGTAGAATCTGTGAGTTGGGCTTCTGCTACTTCTACAGTCATTTTTACCTTTTTCTACCTATTAGCTTTTTGGAATTTCATTCAATATGGACGAAATAAATCCTTCTCCACAGGAACTTTTGTGCTGTTCGTTATTGCTTGTTTGAGTAAAGCCACAGCTGTAAGTTTCCCGGTGGTAATTTTCTTCTACCTCTTAATTTGGGAAAAAGAAAACTGGTTAAAAAGCATTAAAACCGTTTCTCCATATTTGTTAATCTCTTTAGTGATTGGAATCATCACCATAATCAGCAGAGAAAGCGCTGAACACTTAACCGACTTAAGTTTAAGCTATACCGCATTAGAAAGAGTCTTAATCTTCTTTTATACGTTAGTTTTTTATCCGATTCAGTATATTCTCCCACTCAACTTGTCGCCATTTTATTCATTCCCTTCTAAAATCAACGATAGTTTTCCAATCATCTATTACATCGCTCCTATTTTTACATTGCTATTTTCTGCATTGATTTACCGCTATCGCAAAAACGGATTCATATTATTTGGTGCTGCGTTTTACCTCATTACCATCGCTCCTGTTTTGCAGTTAATTCCAGTAGGAAGCCAAATAGTAACCGATAGATACATTTACCTCAGTGGAATTGGCTTATTACTCATTCTTATTCCAATTCTCTCAGCCATCAAATCACAGAAAGCGATACAAATCGGAACACTTGTCATTGCTATGGGATTGGCATTTTACACTTACAACAGAACGCAGGTTTGGGAAAGTGATGCGACCATTTGGGCGGATGTAATCGAAAAAGACGAAAATGTAGCTCAGGCATGGAACAACAAAGGAATCTTAGCAGAATCAATTGGAAACTTTGCGGATGCTGAACGTTTTTATTCTAGAGCCATCCAGCTGAATCCTCGTTACGCTGATCCTTATTCTAATCGTGGAAATGTATATGCGAAACAAGGAAAATCGCAAGAAGCGTTGAACGACTTTAATCAAGCGATCGCCTTAAAACCAAATCATGCAGATGCGCTATTCAATCGAGCAAATGAATTTATTAAAGTAGGTGATTACAATACTGCTTTGGAAGATTTAAATGCATCATTGGCCATACAACCAAAAGCGGATGCATTGACTAACCGAGCGCTGATTTATATTCAAACCCGTAAAATGGATTTGGCGATTACTGATTTAAATCAAGCCATTGCGATGAATCCAAGGAAAGCTCAAGCTTATTATTTAAGAGGAATCAGTAAATACCAAACGATTGACAGCAGAGCTGGTTGCGATGATTTTCAAATTGCAGCAAACCTTGGTGACGAAGCATCGAAGCAGGCATTGGAGCAATATTGTAGGTAAGGTTGAACATTATTCTTCAATTAAAGTTAACCTTCCAACCTGAATAGAATCCGTAATTTCGCAACATAGCGCAACTGAATGACAAAAGCAGAATTGAAAGAATTATACGTTTCAGCACCTAAAGTGCAGGAAGTAGTAGAACGATTAAAAAATAATCCACTATCACACATTGCCCTTAAAAAAGCAATTGGTTCACTGGCATCCTTCTATGCATACGGAATCGCAAAAAACTTCCCCATCAACCACCTTTTTATCTTAAGCGATAAAGAAGAAGCTGCTTATTTCTTGAATGATTTAGAAGAGTTAGTGGGCGAAGAAAAAGCAATATTTTTCCCTGGTTCTTATCGCAAAGCTTACAATTTAGAAAAAACAGACAATGCCAATATTCAGATGCGCGCGGAGGCATTGAATAAGATCAATAAAAAAAACGGTTCCTATTTAATAATCACCTACCCTGAAGCAATCACCGAAAAGGTAGTGACCAAAAAGAATTTGGAACAGAACACGCTTTTGATTCGTCGGAATGACAAATTAAGCATCGATTTCTTGATTGATATACTGAACAGTTACAGTTTCAATCGAGTTGATTTTGCTGCAGAACCTGGCGATTTTTCTATTCGAGGTGGAATTGTAGACATCTATTCCTTTTCGAATGAGAATCCGATTCGTATTGAACTTTTCGGAGACGAAGTTGACTCTATCCGTACCTTTGATCCCGGAACACAACTTTCCATTAGCCCGATGGAGTTTGTATCTATCCTGCCGAATGTACAGGAAAAACTACTGGAAGAAAGTCGGGAATCATTCTTAGAATTTTTACCGAAAAACACCATTCTTTGGTTTAAAGATTACCTACTGACCAAAGAGAAGATCAATAAAGAATTTGAAAATGCGTCCAATGTATACACCAACATTGATTCGCCAATTAAGCACTTACCTCCTTTTGAACTTTATACTTCTAAAGAAGAATTCATTGTAGAAAGCAAGAAATTCAACACCATTGAATTTGGAACAGCCGACTATTTTGACATTGATTTAACAGTAACAGTCAATGCAGATGCGCAACCAGCGTTCAATAAAAACTTTGATTTATTGAGTGAAAACCTTAACCGAAATACGGAGCGAGGAATAGAAAACATCATTTTGGCCTCTACCTCCAAACAGATTGAACGTCTCTATGCGATTTTCGAAGATATCGGTAAGGAAATTCACATGAAAACGATGTTGATGAGTGTGCAAGAAGGCTTCGTGGATAACGACCTTAAAATTGCTTGCTACACCGATCACCAGATTTTTAATCGTTACCACCGATTTAGACTAAAAGAAAGTTTTAGAAAGAAAGATCAAGCAATCACTCTAAAAGAGCTAAACAGCCTACAAACGGGCGACTACATCACGCACATCGACCATGGAGTAGGTCAGTTCTCCGGATTAGAAAAAATTGATGTAAATGGCAAAAAGCAAGAAGCCATTCGGATTTTATATAAAAGTGGAGATATTCTCTATGTTTCAATCCATTCGCTACACCGAATTTCAAAGTTCGTCGGGAAAGATGGAACTCCACCAAAAGTGGACAAATTAGGAGCTACTTCTTGGGCCAAACAAAAACAAAAAACAAAGAATAAAATTAAGGAAGTCGCTTTTGACTTGATTAAATTATATGCTGAACGTCGAACAAAAGAAGGGTTTCAATTTTCTCCAGATACTTATCTACAAGATGAATTAGAGGCTTCTTTTATTTACGAAGATACTCCAGATCAACTCAAAGCGACAAACGACATTAAAGCTGACATGGAATCGCCACAACCGATGGATCGATTGATTTGTGGAGATGTAGGATTTGGAAAAACGGAGGTCGCAATTAGAGCAGCTTTCAAAGCGGTTGCAGATAGCAAACAAGCTGCAATCCTTGTTCCCACCACTATTTTAGCTTGGCAACATTATAAAACATTCAAAAATAGATTGGAAGATTTTCCGTGTAAGGTGGATTACATCAATCGTTTTAAAACACCTAAGCAGCAAAAAGAAACACTTGAAAAATTAGCTTTAGGTGAAATCGATATCATAATCGGAACTCACCGTTTAGCAGGAAAAGACATTAAATTTCACAATCTTGGTTTATTAATTATTGACGAAGAGCAAAAATTTGGAGTGGGTGTAAAAGATAAATTGAAGACCATAAAAGCCAATGTAGACACTCTAACATTGACCGCAACTCCAATTCCCAGAACGCTTCAATTTTCGTTGATGGCCGCTCGGGATTTATCAGTGATTAATACGCCACCACCCAACCGTCAACCCATTTTAACGGAAGTACATTCTTTCAATGAAGAGTTGATTCGCGATGCCATTATGTATGAAGTAAAGCGGAATGGACAGGTATTTTTCATCAACAATCGAGTAGAGAACCTAAAAGAAATTGCAGGTATGATTACTAGATTATGTCCTGATGTAAAAGTACTCACAGCCCACGGTCAGTTGAAAGGGGACGACCTGGAAGACCGAATGATGAGCTTTATCGATGGGGATTACGACGTATTGGTCGCCACTACGATTATTGAATCTGGATTGGATATTCCAAACGCCAACACCATCATTATCAACAATGCCAATAATTTTGGATTGAGCGATTTGCACCAAATGCGTGGACGAGTAGGACGAAGTAATAAAAAGGCATTCTGCTATTTATTAGCTCCTCCGATTGTGGCGTTGAGCAATGACGCACGAAGAAGACTGCAAGCGTTAGAGCAATTCTCAGATTTGGGAAGTGGATTTCAAATCGCAATGAAGGATCTAGACATCCGTGGTGCAGGAAACTTATTGGGCGCCGAGCAAAGTGGATTTATTTCTGAGATTGGTTTTGAAATGTATAAGAAGATATTAGACGAAGCCATTCAAGAATTAAAAGAAAACGAATTCAAAGATTTGTACCACGATGAGAATGAATCAGAGTACGAATTTGTAAAAGACACCATCATTGAAACGGACTTTGAATTACTAATTCCGGATCAATACATTACCAATATTTCGGAGCGAATCAATTTGTATAAAGAATTGGACAGCATCGAAACAGAAGAAGCGCTAATCGCTTTCGAAAATCAGCTTTTGGATCGATTTGGAAAAGTACCGAAGCAAACCAAAGAATTGATTGAAACCATTCGACTAAGGTGGTTGGCGCAAGAAGTTGGATTTGAGAAATTGATCTTGAAACAAGGTAAGTTTATCGGATACTTTATCACCAATGAAGAGTCCCCATATTACCAATCGGCTGCATTTACTAGAGTGTTGAATTTCGTGCAAAAGAACCAAGGGACAGTTGCTTTGAGAGAAAAAAACAAACGCCTATCTTTAGTGTTCACTAATGTGAAGAGCATCCCTTCAGCTATAGCTGCTATTGAGAAATTATTAGTTGATAAGAAAGCAGCAGTAATTTCATAAGATTCAGAAATTAGCTGTTGCAACTAAAACTGAAAATAATGAAAAACCCGAAACTGTTAGCCGTATTAAATGCCATTTCTTTAATCACTGCACTCGTTGTGAATTATTTGGTAACCGCCAAACAGATATTCGGTGTTTCCATGAAGGATCAATCGGATAAATATGCCAATTTATTTACCCCAGCTTCATATGCCTTCTCCATCTGGGGATTCATATATTTGTTCTTAATCGCCTTTGTGATTTATCAATTTTATCAAATCGCCACTAAGAAATACGACGATTCAATCACTCAAATAGGACCTTGGTTTGCCATCGCCAACTTTGGAAATGCTTTATGGGTTGTTGCATTTATGAACGATTTGCTTTGGGAGTCAATGGCCATAATGATCGTTATTTTATACAGTCTTATCCGAACTACCTTAAAAACCAATATGGAACGCTGGCATGCTCCTGCCAAAACAATTGCTTTGGTTTGGTGGCCAATCAGTTTTTATTTCGGTTGGATTACCGTCGCTACTATTGCAAACGCTTCAGCATTGATGGTATCTTTAGAATACGATGGAGCACCTTTGACTCCACAATCTTGGACCATCTTGTTAATGGTAGTGGCAACAGCCATCTATTTAATAATGATTTGGAAAAGAAGTATGCGTGAGTTTTCACTTGTGGGTGTTTGGGCATTGATCGCAATAGCGGTCAAGAATTGGGAAGGCCAACCAACTATTGCTTACATCGCCATTGGATTAGCCCTAGTTATTTTTATCAATTCAGGAATTCATGGGTTTCAAAATAGAAAGACTTTACCGTTTTTTAAGTAATTGGCTATGATTATCAAGAATCGAATGTGGAGATTACATTAAACTTCGCCTTTTCATAAAATGATGTCACCCCTATGGGGCTTAATGTTTCAATGCTTATTCTGTTCTATTAAAATTTCACTCCTATGGAGCTGAAGAAAATCTATTGATTTATCGATAGAAACAATCACATCAATTAGACTAAAAAATATGGCCTTGTAGGGGACAAATCTTAGTAAAAAAAAGTCGACTTGATTTTAGCCCCACCGGGGTGACATTTTAAAAATCTATCATTTCTTTAGAATTAGACTCTACTGTCGAATCGCTTCTACTGGGTCCATTCTAGAGGCACCCCAAGCCGGAATAAATCCTGAGATTAGTCCGATAATCACTGATATAGAAATTCCAAGAACAATATTATCCATTGTCAAAAAGACCTCAAAATCTAATCCGTAAGTTAAAATTAATGTTCCAATAAAGATAATGAGTAATCCGACCAATCCGCCCACTAAACACAAGAAAATAGACTCAAACAAAAACTGAAAAAGGATGAAATAATTCTTCGCTCCTAAGGCCTTTTGAATTCCGATTATGTTTGTTCGTTCTTTTACTGAGACAAACATGATATTGGCAATACTAAACCCTCCAACAATGATGGAGAAAATTCCGATAATACTGCCAGCAACGTTCACAATACTGAACAAACCATCGAACCCTTTGGACAGCATATCCAATTCATTCAGTGCAAAATTATCTTTCTCTTTTGGTTTCAGCTTTCGAATAGAGCGCATGATCCCAGTTAATTCATCCATCAAGTCGGCATTGGAAACATGTTCTTTCGCCTTCACACTAATGGTCAAATTCATCGATTCACTTTGCTCATTGAACAACGTTCGCGCAAAGTTCATTGGAATAATAATTTGGTCGTCATTGGATTTACCTAGCATACTCTCGCCCTCCTTCTCCATCATCCCGATTACGGTTAGGTTTCTACCCATAAACTTTAATTGCCTCCCTAAAGGCTCCAACCCACCGAATAACTTTTCTCCCACTGCTGCACCAATGACAACAACAGGCGAACCGCTATTCGTTTCCACTTCAGTAAAATATCGTCCTTCTTCTACATTGACTTCTGCCACTTGATTGTATTCATAAGAGACACCCATGAAACTAACATTTTCTAAACTGTTACTTTTGTATTTTATAGTTCGCGAACCTCTAATATACATGGAGACGGCTTCGGCTCCCATGGACAATTTCTTAACCTCACGAAATTCACTTGTTTTTGGTTGTGGTCGTTGGATGTATTCCCACCACGGCTGATCGGGGTCAAAACTCCATGGCCACTTTTGCACATAAACGACGTTGTCTCCCAATGAAGCAATACTATCTTTGATTCCTTTCTCAAGCGCATCTACCATGGTATACACCGAGATAATGGCAAAAATTCCAATCGTAATTCCTAACAAGGATAAAAAAGTACGCAACTTATTTACAATTAACGCATTAATCGCAAACGAGAAACTTTCTTTTAATAATTTTAGAATCAGCATAAGGTGGTTTTGAAAAAGTAAAATTAACCTTCTTTTTAAGCTTTCAGTTACCGCTCATCAAATCGTAGTTTTAAACAAAAAAGACATCTTATCAACACCCTAGTATTTATAGCATTTCTACGTTGTTTTACCCAGCTAATATTTGTAAAATTGTGTCTTAATTTCACCCCACATCATGAATCAACCCAAGCGAATAAAAACCGCCTTAATTTCAGTGTTTTACAAGGAAAATTTAGCGCCAATCATCGAGCAATTACATGCACAAGGTGTGCAACTTTTGTCGACTGGTGGCACTAGAAAGTTTATCGAGGACTTAAATGTGCCTTGTGAAGCAGTAGAAGACCTGACTTCATACCCATCTATTTTAGGTGGACGAGTAAAAACATTGCATCCAAAAGTTTTTGGTGGAATTTTAACTAGAAGAGCAAATGAAAGCGATCAAAAAGAAATCGCAGAATTTGAAATTCCTGAAATCGACTTAGTGATTGTTGATTTATACCCGTTCGAAGAAACAGTGAATTCTGGCGCATCTGCTGAAGACATCATTGAAAAAATAGACATCGGTGGAATCTCATTAATTCGTGCTGCTGCTAAGAATTTTAACGACGTCACAATAGTAAGTTCAAGAAATCAATACACTGATTTGTTGAACATTTTGAAAGAAAAAAATGGGGAAACTTCTATCGAGGATAGAAGAAGATTTGCCGCTCAAGCATTTCAAATTTCTTCACACTACGATACTGCAATTTTCAATTACTTCAATCAAACAGAAGAAATTGAAGCATTCAAAGTAAGTGAAGAAAATGCAAACTCATTGAGATACGGAGAAAACCCTCATCAAAAAGGGACATTCTTTGGAAACTTAGATGAAATGTTCGATAAAGTTCACGGAAAAGAATTGTCATACAACAACCTTTTGGATGTTGATGCTGCAGTAAATCTTATCGGTGAGTTTACAGAAAACGGGCCAACATTCGCGATATTGAAACACAACAATGCTTGTGGAATTGCAACTCGACCAACAGTGTTAGAAGCATACGAAGCAGCATTAGCAGGCGATCCTGTCTCCGCTTTTGGTGGAATTTTAATTACCAACCAAACAATTGATAAAGCAACTGCAGAAGCTATCAACCCACTATTCTGCGAAGTAGTGATTGCTCCGGCATACGATGCTGATGCGATGGAAATTTTAACCTCTAAGAAGAATCGAATTATTTTGATTAAAAAAGAAGTGAAGTTGCCAACGATGCAATACCGTTCCATTTTAAATGGCGCTTTAGTTCAAGATAAAGATTTAGTTACTGATAAAAAAAGTAACTTTAAAACGGCAACAACAAAGGCACCGACAGAGAGAGAAAAAGAAGACTTAGAATTTGCATCTAAACTGGTAAAACAAACCAAATCCAATGCAATTATTTTGGCAAAAAACGGCCAATTATTGGCAGGAGGAACGGGTCAAACTTCAAGAGTTGACGCATTGAACCAAGCCATTAAAAAAGCTAAGGAATTCAATTTCGACTTGAATGGAGCTGTAATGGCATCAGATGCTTTTTTCCCATTTCCAGACTGTGTGGAGATTGCTAAAGGAGCTGGAATAACCGCAGTAATTCAACCAGGAGGTTCGATTAAAGATCAACTTTCTATCGACTACTGCGACGCAAATGATCTTGCAATGGTATTTACCGGCACAAGACATTTTAAACATTAATACTTTTTGATAAAACAGGATGGGAATATTTGATTTTTTCACGCAAGAAATTGCTATCGACCTAGGAACGGCGAACACATTGATTATTCACAACGACAAAGTGGTTGTGGACGAACCTTCAATTGTAGCTATGGAGAGGAGCACCGGTAAAGTTATTGCTGTAGGAAAGCGCGCGATGCAAATGCATGGAAAAACACACGAAGACATAAAAACTATTCGCCCTTTGAGGGATGGTGTTATTGCTGATTTTCAAGCTGCTGAATATATGATTCGTGGAATGATCAAAATGATTCATCCAACAAAACGTTACTTCAGCCCTTCATTGAAAATGGTTATTTGTATTCCTTCAGGAATCACAGAAGTGGAAAAAAGAGCCGTTAAAGATTCAGCAGAACATGCTGGAGGAAAAGAGGTCTACATGATTCATGAACCAATGGCAGCAGCTATCGGAATTGGTATTGATGTGTTGGAACCCATGGGTAACATGATTATTGACATCGGCGGTGGTACTTCAGAAATTGCAGTTATTGCATTGGGCGGTATTGTATGTGATAAATCAATTCGAGTTGCAGGTGATGATTTCACTAACGATATCGTTGATTACATGCGTCGTCAGCATAATTTATTAATTGGAGAAAGATCAGCTGAAAAAATTAAAATTGAAGTGGGTTCTGCATTGCCAGACCTCGAAAATCCACCAGAAGATTACGCTGTTCAAGGTAGAGATTTAATGACGGGAACCCCAAAAGAAATTGTGGTTAGCTTCAGTGAAATCGCCCATGCCTTAGACAAGTCAATTACAAAAATTGAAGCGGCAATTTTAAATGCATTGGAAATGACTCCGCCAGAACTTTCTGCAGATATCTACAGAACTGGATTGTATTTAGCAGGTGGCGGTTCATTGCTTAGAGGTTTAGATAAGCGTATTTCAATGAAAACTAAATTACCTGTTCACGTTGCCGAAGATCCATTAAGAGCGGTAGCAAGAGGAACAGGAATTGCTTTGAAAAACTCGTCAAAATTGACTTTCTTGATTCGATAGTGATTACAAAAATTAGATGAGCCAACTGTTAAATGCGAAATTTACTTGGATTTTTAAGTCGTAATATATTTTTTATATTTTTCCTCTTTTTGGAAAGTATTGCGATTTTACTATTGGTTCAAAACAATCGGTTTCAACAATCTAAATTTTTAAATTCTTCAAATTTTGTAACTGGCAGGGTCTATCAATCGGTAAATAATGCAACAAAATATCTAAACCTTGACATTGTCAACGAAGATTTAGCAACCGAAAATGCACGATTAAAAGCCGAATTAGTAGGTTCTAAAATCAAACTATTTGGAAGCAACTATATCATCAACGATACCATATATCACCAACAATTTGAATACTCCGAAACAAGTGTAATCAATAATTCGATCACAAAGGCTAACAACTACATCACCTTAGACAAAGGAAGTTACAATGGCATCCAAGAAGGTATGGGAGTGATTGGTCCCGAAGGAATTGTAGGAATTGTAAAAACGGTTTCCCCACACTTTAGTTCTGTTTTAACTGTTTTGCATTCTCAATCAAAGATCAGTGCCAAGCTAAAATCTCAAAATTATTACGGATCAATGATTTGGGATGGTAAAGATTATCAATTTGGTAAATTGATTAATATTCCAAAACACGTTAAATTGTTTTTAGGCGACACCATTGTAAGTAGCGGTTTTTCAGCAATTTTCCCCAAAGGAATTGACTTGGCGACTATCACTGGAATCGAAAAGCCATCAGGAAATAATTTTTACGACATTGATATTAAATTTATAAACGACTTTAAGAATTTAGAACAAGTGTACGTTGTAAAAAATGTATTGAAGGAAGAACAGTTGGAATTGGAACAAAACACCCAAGAAGGAGACAGCGATGATTAAACAAATTCTAAAATTTACTGTACTTTTTATATTTCTTGTTTTACTACAAGTTTTGGTGTTAAACAACATACAAATGGGTGGGTACATCAACCCTTATTTCTATGTTCTTTTTATTCTGATGCTACCCTTTGAAACGGCTAACTGGCTATTACTTATCTTAGCTTTTGTTATGGGAATCAGCATAGACACGTTTAGTAGTACTATGGGAATGCATACCTCTGCTATTCTACTCATGGCATTTTTGAGACCAGCCGTTCTAAAATTAATTGCACCGAGAGATGGGTACGATACTAACCAGTCGCCTTCTATTCAGGACTTCGATTTTCGTTGGTTTACCATTTATGTTTCCATATTGGTTTTTGCCCATCATTTTGTACTCTTTTTTATAGAAGCATTTCGCTTTAGTGATTTCTTCTTTACATTTATTAAAGTGATTTTAAGTTCCCTTCTTACTGTTGTATTGATTTTCATCAGCCAATTATTTACCTATAATTCTCAGGCAAAACGATGAATAAAAGAGCTCTAGAATCAAGAACATTGGTGTTGGGTGCGATTTTCATCATTATAGCAATCATATTTGTCATTCGCCTCTTCTTTGTTCAAGTATTAGACGACAAGTACAAACTGGATGCAGACAACAACTCGAAGCGACACATTACTGAATATCCAGCAAGAGGATTAATCTATGACCGCAATGGCAAATTGATGGTTTACAACGAGGCGGCTTATGACTTAATGGTGTTGCCGAGACAAGTTTCCAAAACATTAGATACCCTTGAGTTTTGCGATTTATTGCGCATTTCAAAAGAGCAGTTCAAAATTAAGCTAGAGAAGGCTCAGAAATTCTCCTACTATAAGCCTTCTATTTTTGAACGAGAGTTTTCTTCTGAAGAGTATGCACGAATTCAAGAACAGTTATTTAAATATCCTGGCTTCTTTGTTCAAACCCGAACATTGAGAAACTATCCGGAAAATACCGCTGCACATATAATGGGATACATTAGCGAGGTAAACACGAAAATGGTGGAAGATAATCCATACTATAAGCCTGGTGATTATATCGGTATGAGTGGGATTGAAAAATCCTATGAGGAAGAACTTCGAGGAAAACGAGGACTTCGAATTGTAATGGTAGACGTTTTCAATCGAGAAAAAGGAAAGTTTGCGGAAGGAATTTACGATTCTATCGCCGTTTCAGGAAATGACTTAACACTCACAATAGACGCTGATCTACAAGCCTATGGGGAATTATTAATGCAAAACAAAAAAGGTAGTATTGTGGCTATCGAGCCAAAAACAGGAGAAGTATTGACATTGGTTTCCTCACCTACTTATGATCCAAACTTATTGGTGGGTCGTGAGCGCTCCACTAACTATGCTGTTCTCAATCAAGATGAATTGAAACCTTTGTTCAACAGAGCACTCATGGCGAAATATCCTCCAGGCTCCACTTTTAAAAGCATTAATGCACTGATTGGTCTGCAAGAAGGTGTCATTACACCCAACACAAGATTCAGTTGTAATCGAGGATACAACTCGGGTAGATTTCACATGGGTTGCCACCCACATCCATCACCTGTAGATTTACAATATTCCATACAAACATCATGTAACTCATACTATAGCAATGTGTTTCGAACAATTTTAGATCACTATAAAAATACAGAAACAGGATATGCCAAATGGCGTGCATATGTGTTGAGTTTTGGTTTAGGTCAAAAAACTGGAATAGATTTACCCAATGAATTGAATGGATTTGTTCCTGAAGTTTCATACTATGATCGATATTATAGAAAAGGTGGATGGAGTTCCTTAACTATTGTTTCATTAGCTATTGGACAAGGGGAATTGGGGTTTACCCCTTTACAAATGGCTAATATGACAGCCACTATTGCAAATAAAGGGCATTATGTAACGCCACATATTGTTAAAAATATTGGTGACCGTAAAATTACCTCATTTAATAACGGAATAGAACGTCACGAAACTGGCATTAAGTCTATCCATTATGATAAAGTAGTAGACGCCATGTATGATGTAGTTCAGAAAGGAACGGGAACTTCGGCAAGAGTAGATTCTATAATGGTTTGTGGTAAAACAGGAACAGTACAAAACCCTCATGGAGAAGATCATTCAACTTTTATAGCCTTTGCTCCAAAAGATAATCCACAGATTGCCATAACCGTTTATGTTGAGAATGGGGTCTGGGGTTCAAGGTGGGCCGCTCCTATCGCAGGATTAATGATTGAAAAATTTCTAAAAGGAAAAGTGACCAAAAAAGACATTGAATTACGAATGATAGAAGGAAACCTTCTAAAAACAAAACCTGTTGCACATTGAGAAATAGCCCTTCCATATTCAATAATATCGATTGGTTTAGCATACTGCTTTACCTCATTCTAGTATTTGCAGGATGGCTAAATATTTATGCAGCTGTATACAACGAAGAGTTTCAAAGTATTTTTGACACCACACAATTATATGGAAAACAGTTGATTTGGATCGGAACATCCGTGGGATTGATTGTCGTGCTACTTTTTATAGATGAACGATTTTTCAACACCTTTGCCTATGTCATTTATGGTGTAATTATTTCACTGCTTGTTCTAGTCATATTAATTGGGGCTGAAACTAAGGGGGCTACTTCTTGGTTTGAAATCGGTGGGTTCAAAGTTCAACCATCTGAGTTTGCCAAATTTGCCACTGCACTAGCCGTTTCAAAATACCTCAGCACCTTGAATATTAAGATGAGTGACTTGAAAACTAAGGTAATTGCCTTGGCCATTATTTTCTTACCCTCCATTTTGATTTTAGCACAAAACGATACCGGTTCGGCTTTAGTTTATGGGGCTTTCATTTTGGTAATGTATAGAGAAGGACTTTCTGGAAATATTCTACTAATTGGTGTTTCAGCTGCTTTTCTTTTTGTAATGGCCTTGATTATGCGGAATGAAGTTTTCAATTTTCCATTTGAAATTGCAGTAGACGGAACCATTTTATTGATTGTCTGTTTGGCACTCTTTAGTGCTTTGCTCTGGTACCTCAATCGAAAATCAAAACAGATTATCTATATAGCAGTAGCCATATTAATTGGTGGTGCTGGCTTAATAAAAAGTGTGGATTATATCTTTAATAATGTATTAGAGCCGCATCAATCTAAGCGAATCAACGTGATGTTAGGTCTTGAATCTGACCCAAAAGGAGCCGGTTATAATGTAAATCAATCCTTAATTGCAATCGGCTCAGGTGGTATTGCAGGGAAAGGATTCTTAGAAGGCACTCAAACTAAATACAACTTTGTTCCTGAACAAAGCACCGATTTTATATTTTGTACAATTGGAGAAGAGTGGGGATTTTTAGGCACTTTCGTTATTATCGCTCTTTTTGTAACACTCTTGTTACGTATAATGTATTTGACTACTCGCCAACGGTCTGACTTCGCGAGAATTTATGGCTATGGAGTAGCTTGTATTCTCTTTTTCCACTTTGCCATCAATATAGGAATGACTATTGGTTTGGCTCCCGTTATTGGAATTCCATTGCCCTTCTTTTCATATGGAGGTAGCTCCTTATGGGGATTTACGATTCTTCTATTTCTGTTCTTAAAGCTAGATTCTGATCGAATGAAAGTGCTATAGGGATTAATGGTTAATTGATTGGCCAGTCGCTGAAAACAATAAACTCATGGCTAGTTTATCAATTAAAAGCAAAAAAAATTAACCAATCACAATTAATAATTGACCATTAGTTTAATTTGCAACCTCTACCACAGATACAATTTGTGGAGCCACTCTTTTAATCGTTTCCTCAACACCACCTTTCAACGTCATAGCACTCATAGAACAACTTTTACAAGCGCCTATAAATTTCACCTGAACGATATTATCCTCTGTAATGTCCATTAATTCGATGTTGCCACCGTCAGCCTCTAGGAATGGTCTCAATTGATCAATTGCTGCTTCTACCTTCGACAATAATGCTTCTTTCTCGCTCATATCAATTGATTTAATTCGTTTGTAGAACTGGTTCTACCTTTAATTGTGCTTTTACATTCTGAATGAATGCTTTCAATGCTAAGGCCTGAGGAGTATCATCTTGCAGCACTGCAGGACGACCAATATCTCCAGCTTCTCTGATGCTTTGCACCAATGGCACTTCACCTAAGAAATTAATTCCTGTGCGCTCTGCTAAGTCTTTAGCTCCGTTCTTTCCAAAAATATAGTATTTATTATCAGGCAATTCAGCAGGCGTAAAGTAGGACATATTCTCAACTACGCCTAAAACGGGCACATTGATCTCAGGCAATTTAAACATCGCTAGTGCTTTTCGCATATCCACCAACGCAATTTCTTGTGGTGTACTTACTACTACTGCTCCACTTAATGGAATTTGCTGAACCAAAGTCAAGTGAACGTCACCTGTACCTGGAGGTAAGTCGATAATCATAAAGTCTAATTCACCCCAATGTGCATCTTTAAACATTTGAGTCAATGCTTTAGTAGCCATTGGCCCTCTCCAAACTACTGCTTGATCAGGCGAAGAGAAAAATCCGATAGATAATAATTTAACGCCAAAGCTTTCAACAGGTTTAATTAACTGTGTACCATCTACCTCAATCATTGCAGGCTTTTCGTCAGCTACGTTAAACATGGCAGGAACAGATGGTCCATAAATATCAGCATCCACCAAACCTACTTTATACCCTTCTGCAGCTAAACCCGCAGCTAGATTAGACGAAATGGTTGACTTCCCTACTCCGCCCTTTCCTGATGCAACAGCAATAATGTGCTTTACACCAGGCAACATGGTTCTATGTTCTGGCTTTCGTTCATGTGCCTTAGGCATTGCGGTAATATTCACCTCTACATTGATACTATCGCCTAAATGTCTTTTAATCTGGTGTTCACAAGCTTCCTCTATGCGCTTTTTATTGTGCATCGCAGGATTGCTAATTTGCAAATCAAAACTGATGGTACTATTTTTATATTCAACCTTAGACACAAGGTTTAATTCTACGATATCTTTCTTTAAGTCAGGCTCTATCACAAAAGACAAAGCATGCATTATTTTTTCAAGAGTCACTTCCATTACTGTAAATTATGACCTCAAAATTACCAATTATTTAGACTAATTCTAAATAGAGTGCAAAGTATTAAAGCAATGCAATTGATGGGTCCCAAAAGCGATTCTTAAAGTCCTGAATTTGATCTTCAATCACAACAACTCCCTCTTTTACTAATTCATTCTCCATGGATTCTGGCGGATTAAAATGTGCTTTACCCGTCAATAAACCCAATCGATTAACTACTCGATGTGCAGGTACATATTTGGCTTGACTATGAGAAGCATTCATTGCCCAACCAACCATTCTTGAGCCACCTTTTCGACCCAAATAATTGGCAACAGCTCCATAAGATGTCACCTTGCCTGATGGAATCAATCGCACCACCTGATAGACTTGTTCAAAGAAGTCTTTATTTTCTTCAGATAGTTTGATTGTTTTTGACATTAATGCACTTTGAATTTAAGGTAATTGATCTTAAACCCTTTATCAGAAAAAATCTTTTCGTAATGCGTTTTGATGCTTAATATGTCTTTCGTGTATTGGTCGTAATTGTTTACTGCATCTCCATATAGGTCAAAAGTATGCTCCAACAATTCATAACCTCTTTCTTTGATTTCATCCAAAGTAAATCTAAAAAAGAACTCACTATCTGTTTTTAGATGAATGGTTCCACCTTTCTTCAAAAACTTTTTATAGCGCTCAATAAACAACGGACCACTTAGTCGTTTTTTTTCTTGACGATCTTTGGGTTGCGGATCCGGAAAAGTAATCCAAATCTCATCCACTTCATTTTCTGCAAAACCACCTTCTATAAACTCAATTCGAGTTCTAAAAAAGGCTACATTATTAATGCCTTCTTCTTGAGAAGTCTTCGCACCTCTCCACATTCGTGCACCTTTAATGTCGCATCCTACAAAGTTCTTCATCGGAAACTTTCGAGCCATCCCAACGCTGTATTCTCCTTTACCACATCCTAATTCCAACACTATTGGATGGTCATTTTTAAATACTTCCTTGTGCCAATTCCCTTTGGTGTGGTAATCTTTTCTAAAAATCTCTTCTGTCTCCGGTTCGAAAACATTCGGAAACGTTTTCATCTCTGCAAAGTGCGCTAACTTCTGCTTTCCTGCCATCTAATTCCCTCTTCTAATTTTGGTTCCAGTCTAACAAATCATCCATGGTTTGTACTGCAACTGCATGGTAATTTGGTCGTGCTTTCTTGTATATTTCTCTTGCTGCCGCCTTTGAAGGATCAGCAGTAATCAATGACTTATAAATTGGAGTTAAAAACTTTCTACGACCTACGCTTACCAAGAAAGATTCAATAGCTGGCTTCGCTTCCTTGTAATTATTAGGTATAACTTTCACGAACCAAGCAGCTAAAATTTCAGAATTTCCAGATTTAGTAAACCCAAACGATTTATCTAGTGTCGCCATTTGCTCTTGACTCATTGTTTCTGGCAAGTTTCTTAAGAAATGCAACCACTCATGTGTCGACCATTTATCAGTCGCCAATGAAGCTGGGGTTGCTCCGTCCTTCCATTTTGTTAATTCTCCTTCTACTTTAGCAAATCGATCAGAAACTATTTTAGGACAATTAGCAGGTAATCCAGGATTGTAAATCCACTCGTTCAAATTCACTGTTTCTTGCCATTTAGCGTTTTTACTCAACAACTCTTTATTGATATATTCTACAAAACCCTCAGTGGTCATCGATTTAAATGCATACGTATCGAAATATGTTTTCAAGAAGGAATCGAACTCTTCTCTTCCTACTGTTTGCTCGATCAATTTTAATAAATAGAATCCTTTATCATATGCGATACTCGTCATCCCTTCATCAGGGTCTTGTCCTGCTAAATCCAACTTTAATTTAGTTCGTGGGCTTTCCTTTCCGAAGTCTTCTATTTCTGATTGCAAATCTTGATATGAAATCAAAGCCAACATATTGGCGTAATCTGCACCATAGACTTGTTCCATGATTCTATTTTCAAAATACACGGTAAAACCTTCGTTCAACCAGAAGTCGTTCCAATTGTAATTGGTTACTAAGTTGCCAGACCAAGAATGAGCCAATTCATGCGCAATCAAGGATGTCAATGATTTATCCCCGGCTAAAATAGTTGGAGTAGCAAAAGTTAAACGTGGATTCTCCATCCCTCCAAAAGGAAAACTAGGAGGCAATACCAATACGTCGTATTTTCCCCAACGGTAAGCGCCGTATAAAGCTTCAGCACTGTCAACCATTTCTTGCATGTCTTCAAACTCAGCAACCGATTTGGCCAACATACTTGGTTCAGCATAGATTCCTGTATTTCTTCCAACAGATTGGTATTTTAAATTTCCAACCGACAATGCCATCAGATAAGAAGGAATCGCATACTCCATTTGAAAATCATACATCCCATTTACCATGGTATCTGTAGGATTATAGGCACTCATCAAGGCCATCATCTGACTAGGCACTTTTACTCGTGCATTATACGTAAATCGGATACCCGGACTATCCTGACAAGGAATCCAAGTTCGTGCTAAAATTGCTTGAGATTGAGTAAATAGAAAAGGATGTGTTTTATCAGCAGTTTGTTCTTTGGTCAACCACTGCAATGCATCCGATTTATCTGTTGTTCTGTAATAAATTCTAACAACATCAGTATTTGGTGTAATGCTCACCACCAACTTCTGCCCCATATACTTAATTTCGGGCTCTAATATAAAGGTTCCTAGTTCATCATTGTTACCTATAGTAACATAATCAATTTTCAGTCCTTTGGTATCAAAAATAACTTCAGATGCCCCTGTTTTATTCTCGATTGTCCACTTTGCAGTAGCCGTAATCATAGAGGAGTCAAAATCTACATTCGCCGACCAATCTAGGTGTTTTACTACCACTTCATCGGGTTTTGCAAAAGTATGAGGATCGCTGGTTTCCATTACTATTGGTTTAGTTTCATTGTTGGTTGTCTCTTTTTGATTTTTAGTATTTGAATCACAAGAAATCAAAGCAATAGACAAAAGAAGTACGGTGGTTAATTGTTTAATCATGGTATTTAAATTAGTGCAGTGAAATTACTAAATCTTCCATGTAAATACCACACAATCGACTTAACATTCACTTAACATTTGGTTAATTGATTCATAATTCTAAATTAACGCAAGAAACAAATAGCGGGACTAATTTTGATTTATAATTAAAACAAACTATGAAAAACATCGTTTTAACAACAGTAATCATCTTAGCAACTTCTTTCACCGCATTAGCAGGTGGTAAAAACACATCTACTACAACTGTAAAAGGAAAAGTATTGGATACCAATAATGAAGTTATTGCAGGTGCATTAGTTTCTGTAGAAGGAATGAATGAAAAAGTATACACTGATTTTGATGGAAATTTTGAAATCAATACTACATCAGGAAAATCGGTTAAAGTTTCTTTTGTTTCTTATGAAGATAAGAGCATAGAAGTAACTTCAATTGAAAATGAAATGACAATCGTTTTAGACGAAAAATAAATACAATCAAACTTTTTATTAAAGGCAATGCTGATACCAGCATTGCCTTTTTTTATATTAAGCTTTCTTACAATGTTATCTAAATGTTAAGAATTTATTATCTTTGTATCAATAAGGATATAATTTTAGAATCATGAAAAAAGGGATAGCACTGATAGGGATAGCATTAATAACTTTAGGAAGTTTATTTGCTCAAGAAAATATTAAAAAAACAGGTGAACTATACACCAAAGACGGAAAGCCATTCACAGGAGAATATAAAGAGCAGTTTGAGAATAAAGCTACAAAAGCAATCTACAACATCACCAAAGGAGAATTAGATGGTAAAGTGGTTTACTTTTATAAGAATGGAGCTAAAAAAGAACAAGGAAAATATTCAAACAATCAAAAAGATGGTGAGTGGATTCGTTGGGATGAAAACGGCACAATGACCGCTAAAGCATATTACAACGGAGGCCAGAAGGATGGAAAGTGGTTCATCTGGGATGAGAATGGTAAGATGAGATATCAGATGGTATATGCTAATGGTGAAAAAATAGACACCTGGTACATGTGGGATGAGAATGAGAATTTAATCTCAGAAAAGACTTTTTAATCAGAAGCTAAATCAACAAAAAAAGGTCGACTCAATAATTTGAGTCGACCTTTTTTATTTTTCTTATAATTGAACGTTAAAACTTATATCCAAATCCCAATACAAATAATCTATTCGGAGTAAAGCTAGAAAACACCTCGTCATTTGTTTTATAGGCTTCATAAAATTTCTCTCGTTTATCATTCAAGATATTCTCAGCAGTAAAACTAACACTTGCTTTCTTCTCTTTCCCCAGTGACTTAGATAATTTAAGGTTTAAACTGTTAAATGGTTGCTCGAAAACGTTTGGATTTCTTGCAATTCCAACTACCGCCAATCTTTTACCTTGAACATTATAGCTTAAATTGGCATCGAAGCCTAAACTATCATTTTTATAGCCTACATATACATTTACTACATAAGGAGACTGCCCTTGAAGCTGTCTATACTTATCAATTTTCTCCCCTTCTCTTTTATTTAAAACTCGTTCGTCGTATTCAGATAAGTCATCATCTGTTCCAATAACGCCATCAGGACCGGGAGCGAATATCTTACGACGATCTAATTGAGAGTATACATAAGTGAAGTTCGCACCAACGCTGTATTCCTTTAAAGAGGTTGATATAAACTCTAAACTTTTCCTAGCATCTAATTCAAAACCATAAACAGAAGCATCTGAAGAATTTCTAGGAGTAACACTAGTAGGAGCAGTTTGATCGTATGCAACAATTTCAATTGGATTTTTAAACTGCTTATAAAATAAACTTGCTGAAACCAATTCACCTCTCGGAAAGAACATCTCCCATCTAAAATCGTAATTTGTAATTTCAGTTTGTTTTACATCTAGGTTACCAAAAAATGAACGACCAGTCAACGCATCAATGATCTCAGCCCCAGACTTTTCTTTAAATGAAGGTCGAGCAACCGTTTGCGAGAAATTTACCCTCAAATTCATATCTTCAGCTACGGTATACACTGCACCTAAAGAGGGAAGGAAATTTAATTCATCCAACACCTTCTCATCATTAAAAATATCTGTTTCAGGATTATTTACTACTTGTTTTTGTCCAGTATAGTTTATACTAAATTGTTCTACTCGAACCCCACCTATCACTTTTAAAATATTAGTAATAGGTAGCTCTAACATTGCATAGGCCGCAAGGTTATTTGATGATGAAGTATACAAGTTATTTGGCTGTTCCACACCTTCCGCTCTAATTCCTTTTCCGGTTTGAGGGTTATAAATATTCTCATCAACTAGGATATCATTGGGGTCAAGACTTTGGTAATTTTTCTTAGTCCCATCTTCTTCCATTCGGTAACTAATTACATCAAAATCTCTATTTTTATAGGTATAAGCCAGACCAGATTTCAATACAGCTTTCTCACCAGACCATTGATTAAAGGTATATTTCACATCAAATCTATTACCAAGACTATACTCAGTAAGACTTCTGTAAATTCTATTGACTAACCCACCATTACCCCCACTAATATTTACAACTTGATCATCGATTGCAAAAACAGTTTGCCTGAAGTCCGGCTCTTTATTTAACGCTAATGTCGGCGAAGTTTTGAATGTTAATTCTAAACTTTTCTCAGGAAGATATTGCTTAAATGTTAATAGCGCATTAGTAATACTTCTTTGGTTGTAATACAATACGTGCTTCTGAAGATCTAATGGTTGATTACTTGGATAACCTGTTTCTGTAGCGTCTAGCAATGAAGCCTGCTTAACTGAATTCTGCAAATGCATAAAAGCTAGAGATAAACTGGTATTCTTTCGCTTTACAGATCCACTCGCGAATGCACTCCAAAACACTTCTTCTTGACCTACTTCTCCAGAATCTCTCTTCACTAATCGCAAGGCATTAATCGAATCATTTGCATCTGTAGCATATTCAGAAATAGTAAAATCATCATAAAATTTATACGATATACTATAATTAGCCGCCAAGTTATAACCAAAGGTATACTTCTCTTTATTAATCTGATTGGCAATGCTGTAACCCAAACTAGTATTTAATAAGCTTGTCTTCCGCATCGTACCCATCACAGGGTCAAATGCTGAAGTTAAATCGGAAAGTTTCTGACGATCTTGAAATTGCAAACCTGCTAAATCAATTTCTCTATCAATTGGAATTTCTCTTGATCCTGCACCAAAAGCTAAATAATCAGCTCCGGTAGATTCGTAGGAAAGAAAATTACTATTTAGATTTACTCCCGGACTAAAGCCTAAGGCAACTGAAACACTTGACGCCTTTTGATCTACAAAATCCTTTGTAACTATATCAACCGAACCACCTGTAAAATCACCTGATAAGTCAGGAGTAAATGTTTTAAAAACTGAAATATTATCAATTAGGTTAGTTGGAAAAATGTCCATTTGAATTGAGTTTCTATCGGGATCTAATCCAGGAATTTCCATTCCATTTAGCGTCGTTTTAGTATATCGATCACCTAATCCTCTAACAAACACATACTTTCCACCTTCAACAGTGACACCAGTTACACGTTTTATTGCAGCTCCTGCATCGCCATCACCTACTTTTTTAAACGTTTGAGAAGAAATTCCATCCATTACGTTGGCAGACTTTTTTTGCATAGTCGCCATGGCACTTTCATTATTTCTGCTTCTAGACGCGACGATAACAACCTCATCGGCTTGAATTGCATCAGGTTTTAACCTTAGGTTCCCTAACGCATTCACCTCACCGGCTTTCACTTTCACCTCATTCACCACTAATTTTGCAAATGATATATAGCTAATCTCTAAAGTATAAGTACCAGCATCTACAGGTATATTAAATTGCCCATCTAAATCAGTAGAAGTTCCCGTCATGGTTCCTCCAATGATAACGTTCACTCCAATTAAGGTTTCTCCTGTTAAGTCATCTATAACCGTACCTCTAATAGTTCCCTTTTGTGCAGTTAGATTAATCATTAAAAGAGTAGCAATACCAGCTAAAAGTAAATGTTTTACACTCATCTTATATATATTATTTTGAGACTGCAATATTAACACAAAGCCCCCTCACCGCAATGGCAAGGGGGCTTTATTTACATAAACTTAATATAGTTAACGTTGTCTTAAAAGTCGTTCAATAAACCTTTATTGTCAGCCATTGTCCAACCTAAGAATTTAGATTTGTCAAAAGATGGCGCTACAGTACCTAAAACATTAAGGTCTAAAGCAAACTCATTGTCAAAATTAAATCCTGCAGGAGGAGTTGTTGCTTTATCAGCAGAGATATCAGCTAAAGAAACTCCATTTGGCGCATTAAATACACAACCGCTCATCAATAAATCACCATTCGCATAGTTTGCAGAAACTCCATCGTTGTCTAATTCAACATCAGCAGAAGCATCAAATCCAAAGAAATATAAATTTTGAACAGTACCTCTAGCATCAGATCTAAAATCTGCATACTCACCAGTTCCTGCACCTTTTAATTTACCACCTGAGATTGTAAATTTATTAGGACTAACAGCTGTACCTTCAGGACCATCAATTTCTAATGCATGATCAGAATCAGCACCTGCGATATAAACAACATTAGTAATTGTACCAGAATATGCTTGATCAACATCATAAGCATCATCACCTTGATAAGCTACTAAAGCATTTGTAACATTTACACTTCCACCAAAGAATTCAATACCATCATCAAGGTTTCCAACAACCTCAATGTTGTTAATTGTAGTTCCGCTTCCAACACCACCTAATGTCAAACCGTTGATTTCATTACCTCCACCTGGCACTAACTCTACACCACCATGACGAATAGAAACATACTGCAACGAACCTGAGTTGTCACCAGGAGTTGATCCTCCATAAATACCTTCTGCATCACTTGCCGGAATACCTTCTATTCTAGCAGTAGTTCCTGTAGCAGGCGAGATAGGAGCACTTCCTAAAATAATCAAACCTGCCCAAAGACCTTTAGCGTCATTATCTAAGTTAGTACCTACTTTCTGACCAATGCAAATGTTGTCATAAATAGAAGTAAAAATAATTGGAGAAGAAGCAGTTCCTTTTGCTTCGATTTTTGCTCCTTGTGCAATAACTAATGGTTTAGCATTTGCTTCCGATCCAGCACCACCTTTAATAATTGTTCCTGCCTCAATAGTCAATGTCGCACCGTTTTTAACAATTACTCTATTGTTCAAAACATAAATATTAGCTGCAGACCACGTAGTACTAGAAGTAATATCCCCTTCCACAAACACTAAAGGATTACTACAAATATTCACGACTCCTCTATTGTCAGTTGGTTTTGGTTCATCTTTCTTTTCATCTTTACAAGAAGAGAAAGTAGCGGCCATTGCAGTAGCAAAGAATACAGCTACTAATGCGTTTTTGGTTAATTTTAAATTTTTCATCTTTTTTAAATAATTAGTTTTCAATTTGATTTTTTTCACTCCGCAAAGATGAACCCGTGTTGTTACCCCGGCATATTTTAGCCGTTATTAAAAACTTATCGCTACTTTAACTTAATGTTAATAGGATATTTTCACAAATACTTAATTAAGGTATAAAGAAATTCAACCTTACAATGGGGTGTACTTTTATATGCAAATTATTTAAACTTAAATTAACATTTACCGCCAAGGCTAGGGTTAGCTTTGCAAAAGTGTAACTACTAATAATGAAACCATAATGAGCGTAGAAAAGATTTTACTTGTAGACGATGACCAAGACATCTTAGAATTTTTAGGGTATAACCTTAAAAAAGAAGGATTTGATGTCAATATTGCATCAAATGGCAAAGAGGCAATAGAGATCGCTAAGAAAGTAAAACCGGACTTAATCATCTTAGATGTGATGATGCCAGAGATGGATGGAATGGAAACTTGTCATCAGATGAGAAATATGCCAACTCTTAAGGACACGCTTATCATCTTTTTAACTGCAAGAGGAGAGGACTATTCTCAAATTGCAGGCTTTGATGCTGGAGCCGATGACTACATTACTAAGCCAATTAAGCCAAGAGTTTTAGTAAGTAAAATACGTGCTCTACTTAGAAGAAAAGGAATCAATCAAGAAGATACGGTAGAATTTGAAGCCAACGGTGTTTCCATAGATAGAGAACGCTATTTGATGACAAAAGATGGAGTTGATTTCAATTTACCAAAGAAAGAATTCGAGTTACTTGCACTACTGATGTCCAAACCTGGAAAAGTGTTCACTCGAGAAGTAATTCTAGATAGTGTTTGGGGTGGAGAAGTAGTTGTAGGAGATAGAACTATTGACGTGCACATTCGAAAATTGAGAGAAAAACTTGGGGACCAATTTATTAAAACGGTGAAAGGGGTTGGTTACAAGTTTGATGTCTAAACACCAGATTATCCTTACCTTTCCTGAATGAATAACATCACACCTAGAGCGCTTTCACAACGCATTTCGCTTCTTCTTTCAGCTATAATATGCCTACTGGTCACCATTTTATGGTCAGCTACAAATGGCTTTCAATGGTGGCTTCCATTTTTAGTGTTTATTCTAACCTTTGTTTCTTGTTACTTTATTTTTCTTTGGGCGATAACTAATTTCATCGACCGAAAGATTAAAATTATTTACAAAACCATTCACAATTTAAAAGTAGATCGCAAAAAAGGAGTCTTTGAAGTGATTGATGTCGATAAAGATATTTTGACAGAAGTTAGAAAAGATGTGATAGAATGGGATTTGAGGAATCGACAAGAAATTGAACGTCTTACAGATCAAGAGAAATTCAGAAGAGAATTTATTGGTAACGTTTCTCACGAATTAAAAACACCCCTTTTTAGTATTCAAGGATATATCCTAACACTACTAGAAGGAGGAATAGAAGACCCTAAAATAAATATCCCCTATTTACAAAGAGCAGAAAAATCGGTTGATCGAATGATTGACATGGTAAGCGACCTTGATGAGATTGCAAAATTAGAAACTTCTCAATTGATCATGCAATTCTCTACAATTGACATCTATGATCTATTGAATGAAGTCATAGACGCATTGGAATTTAAGGCAAAAGAAAAAAACATCAAAATAGTAGTAAAAGCAATTGATGATAAACCTCTATTAGTAAAGGCTGACCCAATCAGAATAACTCAGGTACTTACAAACCTAATTATCAATTCCATCTATTATGGAAAAGAAGGTGGAAAAACTGAAATTCGTTTCTTTGATTTCGATGAAAACATCTTAGTGGAAGTAGCCGATAACGGGGATGGAATTTCTGAAGAACATTTACCAAGATTGTTCGAACGTTTTTACAGAGTTGAAAAAAGCCGTTCAAGAAACGATGGAGGTTCAGGGTTAGGTCTTGCCATAGTGAAACACATTATTGAAGCTCACAAGCAAACAATAAATGTTAGAAGCAGTTTAGATAAAGGCGCTACCTTTTCATTTACTTTAGCAAAAGCAACCAAAAAGTAACCTCTTTTTTAACTTCTCCATAATTTTCTATTTATTTTCATCGATTTCTATGATGTGATGCAACCTTTGATTGCTTAATTTCATCTATTAAAAAGCTGTATAATCTAGAAAATGCACAAGACCGAAATGACCGAAGAAGAGTTGATAGATGGATGCCTTCAGCTAAACGATAAGGCGCAAGAAGAGCTCTACAACTTATACTCTTCCAAAATGATGGGGGTTGTTTTAAGGTATGTAAAAAGCTATGAAGAAGCTCAGGATGTGATGCAAGATGGATTTATAAAAGTATTTGAAAAATTAAACACTTTTACCAAGGAAGGCTCATTTGAAGGTTGGGTGCGAAGAATAATAGTGAATACAGCGCTAGATTATTTGAGAAGAATTAAAAATGAAAGGTTCCATGTGGATGTTGATGAGGTGAACTATTTATTGGCTGATCAAACGGTGATCCTTGAGGCTTTAGCAGCAGATGATTTATTAGAAATAATACAATCATTACCTGTAGGTTACCAAACGGTTTTTAACCTATATGCCATTGAAGGATTTACCCATAAAGAAATTGGTGATCAACTTGGCGTTTCAGAAAATACATCGAAATCTCAATATTCTAGAGCAAGATCATTTTTACAAAAGAAATTAGAAGAAATTAATACGATATAAAGTGAACAATCAAAATCACGACATAGAAAATCTGTTCAAAGAGAAGTTTAAAAACTTTGAGAAACCTGCGGGTGATAAAGTTTGGGCTGGAGTAAAAGCAGGAATTAAAACTTCTGCTGCTGCAACCGGAACCGCTGCTGCCGCCAAATCAACATTAAGCATAGGAACTAAAATGGCCTTTGTAGCGGCATTTGTAGCGGTTGCTGCCATTAGCACCTATGTGTTAGTGAACAACAATGAAACTGGATCTAAAATTACTGAACAAACACCAGTGGTAGAGATAGAGTCAACTGAAAACTTTGCTGACGAAGTTGCCAAAGAGGCTACTTTAGAAGAATTGCCAATTACTCCAGTTAAAAAAACCATTGAGACCAATCCATCAGATTTAATTATTGAAAAGAAAGTAGCCGAAAAACAAATTGGTCAAAAGAAATCTACCGTCGAAAAAGTTAGTTCATCAAGCGAACTAAAGAATCAGTCGAGTGAGAAGACTTCTAATTCTAAAATGGTTGAAGAGAAACCAATTGACAAACCTGAAGTAACAGCTATAAAATCTGAGAAAAATACATCAGTAAAAGAGTCTAAACCAACACCAAACACTACAGTTAATAATGTAAAGGCAATTGAATCTCGTATTGTAGTAAATTCTACTAAAGGTGAAGCTCCAATGAAGGTTGACTTTGAAAGTGAATATGAAGCAACCCACTACTTGTGGAAACTAAATGGAGTAACCATTAGCAACACTAAATCTAGTTCGTATACCATAGAATCAGCAGGCACTTATGAATTACAATTGGTGGTAACTAATCTGGAAGGGAAACAAAAAATAACGACTGAGAAAATTACAGTATCTTCAAACTTCGAGTTGAACCTTCCTAACATTTTTACTCCCAACCAAGATGGACAGAATGACATTTTTAGAATTGAAGGAGAGTTTGAAAAATTAGAAGTAATTATCTTAGATAAAACTGCCAGAGAGATTCATAATTGGGAAGGAGAGTTTGGCTTTTGGGATGGCACTAAAGCAGATGGCTCAAATGCAGCCGAAGGAACTTATTTCTATATTATAAAGTACAAGGTAGAAGGTAAAAAAGAAGCCATAAAAAAGGGAACATTAACCTTAAAACGTTAATGCTCCCCGAATAGAAATTTTATCACCTAGTAATTTAAATTAGGAGAAAGCCACCTTTCAATCGTTGATTCAGGGGTGGCTTTTCTGATGGTATAATCTGTCTAATCCTGAAAAAATGTTACAAAAATATGGAACGAATACCCACACCTTCATTATTAAGCTTTGCGATTAACTAAAGGTCAGTATCGGTATAACTTCTTTATTTATAAATTAACTGTTGTGATTTTTGACAAGCCAGACATTTAAATAGTTGTCGTCTATTTCTTTTTACTTTCTTAATGTATTTTTCACCACAAAATTGACATTTCATTTTTTCAACAATAAAAGGTTTCTAACGCTTATTTAGCAAGTAATTCATTCCATTTTAAGCAATATTTGGGACACGACGATTATTTTTACTTGATTTGAGAGCCTTTGAAGGCTCTCTTTTTAAAATTAAATATTAATCTACAGCCAAATATTATTTTTCAAAAGACTTTTTATTAGCTAATTATATTTTTTAATTAAGGAAAGCTACTCTTGGGCCACTGCCTAAGTAATTGAGGTATAATTAAAAAGAGGGTATTTTTATTGATTAATCAGTTTGTGAAATTCGGAGTTATCCTCTCCTCTTAATTCCAGGATATAAATTCCTTTTTCAAAGCTTCTTAAATCAATTTGGTGTTCATTATTCACAAGCCTATCAGAAAGTCTCAAACGACCACTTAAGTCATATACTTTTAGACTTTTTGAGCCTTGAGAGAATTGGCTTTTAATGTTAAAAATTCCATCTGATGGATTTGGATAAATCGAGTAGCTTGCTTGATAATTTTGATTCAGTCCTGTCGAGATGGTGATGGAATCAGACAATTCAAAATCATCAATGGCGATGTCGGAATTGAATCCATTTCCCGTTATCGCTCGGAATTGAATATTGACTATCTGCCCAGCAAAACGAGTTAGATTCATTTTAGCTTGGAGCCAACTACCTCCCTGAGCTCCTACAATTGGAGCAATGTAATCCTTGTATTGAATGCCATCTGCAATGACATCAATGTGTAACTCGCCCATATCTGATCCCCACATGTGATACCAAAAGCTTGCTTCAACAGTTTCAGTTGGTGCAATATCGATACAAGGTGACAAAAGAATAGCTTCATTATTAAAACATTGAGTAGCTTCTGTGTATAAATAGTTACCTGCAAAATTGTTTGGGGTATGATTATAAGGTGGGCCAGTGTCGAAAGTAGGTGTAGAATAATTATTTATTCGGTAATCAATGTCATCCCAAACCATATTCGCAGGATTGATCCAACCTTGACTCAAACTACAGCTTATTTGTTCACATGAATTACCAGTACAACGTGTAAATGAATCAAAATTTTGAACGTGAGGAGAGGTGATAACTAGGCTATTGACATACAAATTAAACTTAAAATCAAGGGTATCATCGACTACATAAGTGGAGGTAGAATCTAAAAAGATTATTAATGAATTTGAACCAGATAGAATGGATTCCGTATTTGTAAAATATAAAATAGCAGAATCTCCACTTAAGATGGACGTTGAAAATACTTGACTCACAATCGGGCCATTGTTAAAACTATAGCTCACTTTTGGATTACTCTTAGTCACCAACCCATTGTTTTTAACCGTTACTCCAATATTGTAATTACTATAATTCTTGCAGTCAAAAATTGCGATTCCTCCTGGGTCAGATCTGGTTAATTCTAAATTGTCCGGAAAAGTGCAGTTGAAGATGGTTGTATCTTTTTCAATTGCAAATGACCTTATCCCATCCATCCCATTAACATTAGGCTGAACTGCAAACCAACCTTTCATCGAAGACGGATATGGAAGAGTGACGAAAGTGTCAGTAACAGTAATGATGGAATCCATGTATTTATTGCCCAACATAGAGACTTCATAGGAAGTCGCACCTACTACTTTGTTCCAAATCAATTTAAAATTCGTTGGACAGACGGAATGTACTTTCACATTTCGTGGGTAATCTATGATTGCAAAATTAGAAACTGTAGTACTTTGGTTGTTTCGTGAAATCCGCAACATCCCATTAGATGTGTGTACGTCAGGAGTGTTGATTGTTTTTACTCGACTATTATCTGGGATTGAATCTGCTAATTTTAGCCAAGTGGCTCCATTATCAATTGACAATTCAATTTTAAACAATCCAGTGGTATCGTAGGACTCCCAGCTATAAGATTCAAAATTATCTGGTTTCATGACATCTCCTGGCAAAGGGTGAGTAATTACAATATCCTTATATTCAAAAGTATAAGCAATAAAGTAATCCTGAGGCCCAAGTGGAATAGAACTCCCTGCCACTCTCAACTCATATATTCCTGAATTCGGATTATTTAACACTACTTGCTCCACATTATTTAGAGTATCCAACCCAGGAACAGCAGGTGTAAAATACAGTGACTGAAGAGTAGGAGAAGAAAGGTCTATAACCAATGGAAAATGAGTCACGCCACTTTTATACACTGTCAGATCTAAATCATTTACTAAAGTTTTACCCGAGTTTACAGCTGCCTCTTTATCATTCCAATAGAGCATCACCTTCACTTGTTTAACCCCATTAGGAATATTTAAAAAATGCGTTTTACTGAATCCATTTGTAATAGAATCAGCGAAATATTGATTCCCCAATAAAACATCTGAAGCTCTTTTAGCATTGAGATACCCCCAACCATGCCTAAAATCAGGTCCAATGTGTAATTTATCATCATCAGCAGAGTTCAAAAGGATACACTTCATCAAACTTGACGGAGGTTTCTGCCCATTTTTATGATCCATATACATTTCACTTAGAATAGCTAAAGTTCCATTAACGATTGAAGTTGATTCAATCCCATTGTAACTTACATTTGAATTACCGGATTCATAAACATTGTTGGTGTCTAAATATAATGGAAAACTCACATCAACACTGATATCAGGTTTAATTCGTCCATCTAGCGTTGGTCCATATGCATTAAGGCCTTTGATTACTGCATCGTAACCATTTGTTGAAGCAATTCCATTTTTGCTACTTGCAAATCCACCTGCGATACTTGCCACTCTTGCAAAACAGGCGAAAGCGCCTTGATGTCCAGCAAAAAATGAATAATTCACAGTTTCAAAATCATTCGATTGCCGATCTACTAATTGTGAATTAGTATTGTATCCAAGATTACAAAAATCATATAATGTGGTACTAACCACACTAACTCCAGAATTTAAAATAGAATTCGGCAAGTCATAAATGGCATTTTTTCCAAGTGAAAACCTCATGTCTGCTCCCCATGCTCCAGTTTGAAGCAGGGGAAATAAGTTTCCACTTCCTCCACTGATACCTGCCACTGCAAGTGCTTTAGCTCCCATTTGGCTATTCACTAGGTTCGTATCCAACCGATTCTTCAGATCAATGTGCGGCCAAGGGTAACCATCCTCCCCTATTGCAATAGTAATCCCATTCCCATTATAAGATTTTCCAACCTTGCTAGGTTTGTATAGCCAGTTCAATTTATTTAATTTGTTTGTTTGAGTGCCAACTCTAGAAGGAGGAGCACTTTTTGAGATATTGGGATTTAAGTTTTCCTTTTCCTGAGTTACTTTCGGTTCAATGATTTTTATCATAGGGTGAGTAAGTAAACCTAGAATATCTTTCTCTTTAATAGTAAGTGTCGTTAGGTTCAAGTAATCGTACTTTTCACTTATTTTACCATTCACTTTCTGAATAAGCGCCTCTACATCTTGCTCATTAAAATCGGGATGCGTCTGAATAACCACATCAATTAAAGTTTCTCCAACGTAGGCTCCATTCACTAAATCAATTGGTAGGTTATTTAATTTATAGATGGGCTTAACTGTAAATATGGAATTCACAGAATAGACTCTCAAAGTGTTCAGCTTTAAACCAGAGTTGATTTTACAATAGTAAACTTTGTTGTTGATATAACTATCTATAAAAATCCCTTTTCCCTTCAAGTCCAACTTAGTTTGTTCATCAGGCAGTCTATCAAAATGCATGTAAACATAATAGTGATCATTGTACTTTGATTCTTTTAAATCCTCATAACTGATGGTTTCAATATTTGATTCTATTGGATAATTTCCAGACTTTAGATTTAAAGTTTGAGCGAAAGAAGTCGTAAAGAGCAGTAGGAATAAGAAAAAAGTAGAGAGTTTCAATGCCATTCTATACAAATTTAGGTAGTAAGTCTTTGAATGACAAACATAAATTAAAAAGTTTAATAAATGTTATATTTTGTTAAGCATTTTATGTTAAATTTTTAGTTCCAAGGATTTTAAAGGGTTTCAGGGGGGGGGGGAAATATTCTCTTTTGGGTAAAATTAGTTTGAATTTTTCAACTTAATACCTGAATTCGATGATTAGCTAAGTAGTCAGAAATCGAAAAAATTATTAAAAATGAAAGTAATTAGCTATTTTCTATACTTTTTAATTGAATATCAAATCAATATTCCGAAATGTACTATTTCTTCAAATATTCTCTAAGCTGGATTTTAAGCCATAAAAAAGGGAACATTAACCTTAAAACGTTAATGCTCCCCGAATAGAAATCATATCACCTAGTAATTCAAATTAGGAGAAAGCCACCTTTCAATCGTTGATTCAGGGGTGGCTTTTCTGATGGCATAATCTTTTATCTGATCTTTTCCAATTTTACCCAAGCCAAAGTATTTTGCATTTGGGCTAGCAAAATAAAGACCACTTACTGCTGCCGTTGGATACATAGCAAAGCTTTCTGTTAGCTCAATTCCTGTATTTTTTTCTGCGTCTAACAAATCAAAGATGGTGCGCTTCTCTGTATGATCTGGGCATGCAGGATAACCTGCTGCCGGACGAATGCCTTTGTATTTTTCTTTGATTAAATCTTCATTTTCCAACTTCTCATTTGATGCATACCCCCAAAATTCTTTTCGAACTTTTAAATGCAACAATTCTGCAAAAGCTTCTGCCAATCGATCTGCCAAAGCTTTCACCATAATGCTATTGTAATCGTCATGGTCGGCTTCAAATCGTGCAATGTGTTTCTCTATTCCTAACCCAGTAGTTACAGCAAAACCACCCACATAATCCAATTGACCATTTTCCTTTGGCGCAATAAAATCTGACAAACTTAAATTGGGAACATTCGCTGCTTTCTTGTTTTGTTGCCTTAGGGTATGAAGAGTCGTCTTGATTGTTTTGCCATCTTCTTCATATACTTCTATGTCATCACCATTAGTATTAGCGGGCCAAATTCCATAGACTCCATTAGCAGTCAACCAGTTTTCAGCGATGATTTGCTGCAACATTTTTTGAGCATCATCATATACTTTTCTGGCTTCGATTCCTACATATTCGTCTTCAAATATTTTAGGAAACTTACCTTTCAATTCCCAAGTACTAAAAAATGGAGTCCAATCTATAAACCTAGAAATCTCCTCAATCGAATAGTCTTTCAATACATGAACTCCCAGTTGATTCGGCGTAGCAATATTAATCTGACTCCAATCTATTTGAGTTTTATTGGCCCTAGCTTTTTCAATGCTAACATATTCTTTGTGGGCCAAACGTCCTTTATGTGCTACTCGAACTGCTTCGTATTCCTCATCCAACTCGTCTAAAAATTTCTTACGAGCTTCTTTATTATCACTCAGCAAAGTACTTGCAACTGGCACACTCCTAGAAGCATCCAATACATGAACTACAGGTTGAGAATAGTGTTCTGCTATTTTAACAGAAGTGTGCGCTTTAGAGGTTGTAGCTCCGCCGATCAATAATGGGATCTTAAATCCAAGTCTTTCCATTTCGCTGGCCACAAAAACCATTTCATCCAATGAGGGTGTGATTAATCCACTCAAGCCGATCATATCAACATCATGCTTCTTCGCTTCTTCCAAAATTTTCTCGCAAGGCACCATTACGCCTAAGTCTATCACCTCAAAGTTATTACAAGCCAAAACTACACCTACAATATTTTTACCAATGTCGTGCACATCTCCTTTTACTGTCGCCAATAAAATCTTTCCATTGTTCTTCTTGGTACCTCCGCCTCGTTTTTTGGCCTCTTCAATAAATGGCAATAAATAAGAAACAGACTTTTTCATTACACGGGCACTTTTTACCACCTGCGGTAAAAACATTTTCCCTGAGCCAAATAAGTCACCAACGATATTCATTCCGTCCATCAATGGACCTTCAATCACTTCTAATGGTTGGTCATACAGTAAACGGGCTTCTTCACTGTCTTGATCGATGTACTCCACAATACCTTTCACCAACGAATGTGCTAACCGCTTTTCAACTGGCTCCAAGCGCCAGCTTTCATCACGCACCATTACTTTTCCGTCTCCTTTCACAGATTCTGCAAACTCTAACAATCGTTCAGTAGCGTCTTCTCTTCTGTTTAATAAAACATCTTCTATTCGCTCTAGTAAATCTTTTGGAATATCTTCATATACCTCAATCATTCCTGCATTTACGATTCCCATATCTAGCCCATGCTGAATACCATGAAATAAAAATGCAGAATTCATCGCTTCACGAACGATATCGTTTCCTCTAAACGAAAAGGAAACATTACTGACACCTCCACTTACTAGAACACCAGGTAGATTTGCTTTGATCCATTTGGTGGCTTTAAAGAAATCCACTGCATAATTATTGTGTTCTTCTAGACCAGTCCCGATGGTCAAAATGTTTGGATCGAAAATGATGTCATGTGGTGGAAATCCGACTATATTTATCAGAATATCATAAGCTCTCTGGCAAATCTCTATTCGTCGCTCGTAGTTATCGGCCTGACCATCTTCATCAAATGCCATTACAATTACAGCAGCACCATATTTACGCACCAACTTGGCCTGCTTGATAAAATTCTCTTCTCCTTCTTTTAAACTAATAGAGTTTACAATCGCTTTTCCTTGAACACACTTTAGTCCGGCTTCAATTACTGACCATTTAGAGGAATCAATCATAATTGGAACACGAGAAATTTCAGGATCAGAAGCAATCATATTCAAAAATGAAGTCATCTCCTCCTCCGATTCTAACATTCCCTCATCCATATTTACATCGATGATTTGTGCTCCCCCTTCCACTTGCTGCAATGCTACAGCCAAGGCATCTTCGTATTTCTTATCTTTTATTAATCGCGAAAATCGTTTAGATCCCGTCACATTCGTACGTTCCCCAATATTTACAAACAAAGAATTTTCGTCAATGTAAAGTGGCTCCAATCCACTCAACATAGTAATTTTTGGTTGAGTTTTGAGTGCCCTTGGAGGATACTTAGCTGCTATTTCTGCTATTTTCTGAATGTGTTCAGGAGTAGTTCCACAACAACCTCCGATAATATTCACCATCCCATTTTTTATGAAATCTTCGATAAAACCACC
Source organism: Acidiluteibacter sp. (assembly GCF_055129545.1). Taxonomy (NCBI): domain Bacteria; kingdom Pseudomonadati; phylum Bacteroidota; class Flavobacteriia; order Flavobacteriales; family Cryomorphaceae; genus Acidiluteibacter; species Acidiluteibacter sp. The sequence goes on from NZ_JBSRUB010000014.1 coordinate 67,217, forward strand.
CATTTGTTCAGGAGATTCATCGTATTCACCAAATGCATTTGGCAAACCAGCGTTTGGATGAGCACTCACAAACACATCCGTTTTCTTGCCAATATTTATCAAATATGGACGCATATCTTTTGCGCCCAAAGCACAGTTGAATCCTACAGATAGAATTGGCATGTGAGAAATAGAAACCAGAAACGCTTCTGCAGTTTGGCCCGATAAAGTTCTACCGCTGGCATCAGTTATTGTTCCAGAAATCATAATTGGCAATTGAATCCCCCTTTCTTGATAAATGGTATCAATTGCAAACAATGCTGCTTTAGCATTCAATGTATCGGTGATGGTTTCAATTAACAATAAATCAACCCCACCATCAATTAATCCTTCAGCTTGCTCTTTAAATGCAGTTACCAGTTGATCAAAGGTAATCGCTCGGAAACCAGGATTATTTACATCTGGAGACATGGAAGCCAATTTAGTTGTTGGCCCCATTGAACCAGCAACGAAACGTGGTTTTTCTGGCTCTCTATTGGTAAACTCAACCGCAACTTCCTTTGCAATCTTAGCTGATTCAAAATTGATTTGATAGACATACGCTGCCAATTCGTAATCGTCTTGAGCGATGCTATTTCCTGAAAATGTATTGGTTTCAATTATATCAGAACCTGCCGCAAAATAGGCAGCATGAATTTCTTTAATAATGTCAGGTCGAGTAATCGATAACAGGTCATTGTTCCCTTTTAAGGATTTATGATGATCCTTAAATATTTCACCTCTAAAGTCATCTTCCGTCAACTTATGGCGTTGAATCATAGTACCCATAGCACCGTCTAACACCAAAATTCTCTCCTTTAATAATTCTTCTATCTTAATCATATATTCATAAAAAAAGCCCATTCAACAGTAAGTCAAAAGGGCTTTATTAATTTTATATTCTTTTGACTTATCTTTTTTTAAATTCAAAAAGGAATTAGCACCTTTCCTATAAAAAATATAGGATGGTTGCTAAGGTTTCACAGGGCCTTTCCCTCCACCTTTCTTGATAAGTAAATCTAAATTTTAAGAACGCTAAGCAGAAGCTTGACCCTGCTTTTTAATGTGTTTGTATAAAAAGTAACCAACTACTATTGCTAGTAAATAAGGAAAAATCATTAAATACATTATTCCACTATTAATTCCTTCAGCTAAAGAACTTTCTCCTGATTCCATATTGCTTTCCAATACTGCTTTACACATGCTACATTGAGCATAAGAAGCATCTGCAATTAATAAAAATGCAAACGTAATGGCTAAAAATAAAAATCCTTTATATACTGATTTCATTGCTGCCAAAGTTAAGAAGTTTCTTTGTGATTTCTTAATAATATGGTGCAATCATAAAGTAAACTACCACACCTGTAATGGTCACATACAACCAAATGGGTAAAGTCCAGCGAGCTATTTTTTTATGCTTATCAAATTTCTGTGATAAAGCACGTGACAATGTGATTAATACCAGTGGTACAATCGCAATAGCTAAAACAATATGCGTTAAAAGTATGAAAAAATAGACGAGGCGAATCGTTCCATCTCCACCATAAACAGTAGATTCTGAAGTAGCATGATAAGTAATGTAACTAACTAAAAATAAAACGGATACTACTACAGCAGATAGCATTAACTTTTTATGCAATTCAAACTTCTTAGCTTTTACAGCAAATCCTGCTGCAATAAGCAAAACAGTGGCAATGGAATTCAATGTGGCGTTTACTTTTGGTAAAAACGAAAACATATCAGTAGCCAAAGCCTCTTTGGGCATCAAATATAAAACAGCTACCACCACCGGAATAATGATAGAGATGGCAATAATTACGGGCTTAAGGTTATGTATTTTATCCATTGTGATTACTTTTTCTTTCTAGGGACATACTTTTCAACCAATAGAATATCGATTGCATCAAACAAATCATTGGTTTCAGAAACACTGGTGCCATCAAATACACCCCTCAATCGTCCTTCTCCATCAATTAACATCATGTTGGAAGAATGTAAAAATCCTCCTGGTGCAATACTGTCTTTTTGAGCAGAAACGAAATAACCTTTAAAACCTATGTTGTAAATGGAATCCTTATCACCAGTTAAGAAAGTCCAGAGTCCATCCGTAGCGTGAACTTTTTCAGCATATTCTTTCAATACTTCAGGAGTGTCGTGCTCAGGATTAACTGTAAAAGAGAGGAGACGAAAATCTGTCCTATCCTTAAAACGGTCTTGAACTTGCAACATATTTGTAGATACTTTCGGACAAACAGTTGGACAGGTTGCAAAAAAGAAATTGGCAACATAGATTTTCCCTTTTAACTCTTCGCTAGAAAAGGTAACTCCATTTTGATCAATAAATTGAAATGCCGGAATACTATGATAAATAGTATCTACAACCAACTCGCCATCTTTCATCACTTCCACCGCCTCTTTTGGTCCCATATAGGGAAGAGGTTTAAAGTTGTTAGTGCCAGTACTTAGTAATAAATACAATAATGACGGCACCAATAATATAGCAATTAATATTGCAGCTTTTTTCCAAGCTTTTGGTTCAGCCATAATTCTATTAGTCTGCTAGTGGCAAGAAGTCCGTTGCATGGAGAAATAATGATTCAGTCAACAAGATATAGATCAAATAGAGAGCGAAAATTATAAATGGTATTGCAACTACAATTTTAAAATTTTTCCTTTCCCCACCTAGGTGCATATAAGACATCACAATATAGTATGCTTTCACCAAAGTTAAAACGATAAAAGTCCATTTTACAATACCCCAAGCAACCCCGATGTCTTGCCAAATAAGTCCTAACGTAACCTCAGCTGTTGTAACAGCAAGCAATACCCAGAAGATAACCCAAATCATCTTTCTTACTTTCTTTCCTTCCTCTTCAGAGTGTTTGTGTGCGTATTCCGCAGTTCTATCAAAATCCATTGTGTCGTTGATTTATCGTTTTGAAAATTATACCAAATAGAAGAATGTAAATACAAACACCCAAACTAAATCTACAAAGTGCCAGTAAAGACCTACCTTTTCCACCATTTCATAATGACCTCTTTTTTCATAAGTACCTTTCAATACATTAACAAAAATGATGAAGTTTATTACAATACCACTAAAAACGTGGAATCCGTGGAAACCTGTAATGAAGAAAAAGAAATCTGCAAACAAAGGAACTCCATATTCATTAACAGTCAAATTTGCTCCATAAATTTCGGTTCCTTGAGCGATCATTGCTGCTGCTTCAGTACCAGTTATTGCATCTGCAACTCCAGGAATCATAAATGCATTCTTTGCTTCATCGACCCACTGAACGATAGTTCCATCAGCTAACTGCAAAGCACCCAACTCAGTTCCATGAATAAAGTGACCCCACTCCCATGCTTGAGAACCTACGAAAATAATACCACCAACAATTGTTAGCGCCATCCAAAGAATTACTTTATCTCTTTTCATTCGTTGACCTGCTTCTACTGCTAGCACCATTGTCACAGAACTCATAATCAAAATAAAGGTCATTAACGCTACATAAAGTAACGGATGGTCACCATGCATAAATGGAAAATGTGTAAAAACATTTTCTGCTACTGGCCAAACATCTTCAAAACGATGACGCATATAGCCGTAAGCCACTAAAAATCCGGTAAACGTAAACGCATCAGAAACTAGGAAAAACCACATCATCATTTTTCCGTAACTAATGCCAAATGGAGAGAAATTTCCACCCCATAACTTCTTATTGTCCAATGTCTCAGTACTCGCTGACATACTTAAAATTTTATACGATATAACTTAAAAATAAAAATAAATACAACCATAAAGCATCTAAGAAATGCCAGTAGATTGAACATACCTGCAAACCTAATAAATTTTTCGGCTTATAGGTATTTTTTAAAGACTTAAAAAATACAACTGAAAGTGCAACCAAACCACCTAGCAAGTGCAATAAATGGACGAAGGTTAAAATATATAAAAAGGATCCAGAAGCATTACTTTCACTTCCTGTAAAAAACACTTTACCGGAAGTCAACTGATCCCAAGCCTCAAACTGCGAGAATGCAAATGCGATTCCTAATATCAAGGTGGCAGCCAAAAAAGCTTTTACGGCCTTAAAGTTTGATTTCTTGGCAAAGTGTAGCGATAAAAACATCGTTAAACTACTAATCAGAATAAGTACTGTACTTACCCAAAACATGCTCGGCATATAGAATTCCAACCACGCTCCGTCAGATTTCCTAACAATAACTGCTGATGTTAGCCCAGCAAATAACATTACGATACTAATCATTCCCACCCACAGAAGTGGCTTCATGGTTTTCTCTTTGTGCGTCTTATCTTCAAATGATTGTGTAATCGCCATCATCTGTTATAGTTTATCAAAGTAAAGTGCAAATAGCACCATTGGGATATAAATAAACGAAGCAAACATCAATTTTGTTGCCGACTTCATTGCATTCTTTCGATATAAATTAATTGCTGGAATAAGCATTAAAACACCGGCTAATCCAATTACAATAGCTGCACCTAAACCGGCCATTCCAAAAAAGATAGGCAGGAAACTACTCGCAATCATAAATAAGGTATACAACAATATTAAGAATGCAGACAACTGATCTCTCCCTTGTGGAGAAGGCAACAGCTTGAATCCTGCTTTCAAATAATCATCGTTTATTTTCCAAGCAATGGCCCAAAAATGAGGAAACTGCCACATAAATTGCAAAGCAAATAAAATTCCCGCTTCTAAACCGAAGGTTCCTGTAGCGGCCACCCAACCCAACATTGGAGGAATAGCTCCAGGAAAAGCCCCTACAAAAACTGCCCAAGGAGTAATTCGTTTAAGTGGAGTGTATATGGCTACATATGAAAACAAAGCTAAAACACCTAAAACCCCAGTTAAAGTATTTAAATAAAATAACATTGCCACTCCGATTGCCCCACAAACAGAAGCAATAACAAATGCTTCAGTTAAACCCATTCGACCAGTAACCAATGGACGCTCTTTGGTTCTGTCCATCAACTTATCCAAATCTCTTTCGATGATTTGATTAAATCCGTTAGAAGATCCAGTTACCAAAAAGCCACCAATACAGAGGATGCTTAAGACTGCCCAATCAATTGATGGGACTGCCAACATATAGCCTAATACTGCAGAAAAAACGACTAATGACGACAACCTCAACTTTATGAACGAGGCGTAATCGCTAACCTTAGAGGAGATTATATTGGTTTGAATGACTTCTTTTTCTGCTGTAAAACTCATCGACTATTGTCTTCAGATTTGAGGGACAAAATTAATAATTATTTCAAGCTATGAAAGGGAAAACTGCTTATTTAAATTGAGTACAGATAATATTATTGTTCCTGAGACATTCTAAACAAATCGGTTCTTAGTCCCAATGAGAATAATGTTATATTTTTACCACTATAGGATCTGTTCCAAACTCCAGCAAACAACTGAAGATTAGACTCCATAAATAACAGATAAGAGAAATCGAGTTTAGAAGTCAATGATTCTATTTCATTTCCTTGATGTAAATCGTTTCCATAATCTGAATTTCTAGAAATATTTGAAACATTAGGATTATCCCCAAAATTTTCCAAAATACCAGAGCGTCCTTGATGCAAATAAAAGATTGCACCATTTATGGTCATCCTATTTTTTTCATACCTCACCTCTGCCATAAGTTCTGAAAAATTAGCTCCATTTGGATGAGCCAATGATTGTCCATAATTAGTATATGACTGAACAGGACTGCTATGGGCATAAGTATATGGTCGAACTAAATTAAATTCCAACCGGGTTCGCATCGCGCCTCCATTTATATCCCAATACCCTTTCCAGCCAATTTGAATTCCATATTTATTCCCCCACCATCTACTTCTCTTTGAAGTATCTTCCTGTATTAGATTTTTCACATCAGCTTTTATCTCGTTTAATAAAAACTCATCCAACAGGATTTGCCCGTAAATAATTTGTTTTTTTATTGGCTTTACTTTCAAATTTAATCCGACCAATACATTATCTGGTGATCCAACTGAAAACTCTACAGGTCTATAAAAAATAATAGGATTGGCATAGTTGACATCAAACCCACGATTATACAAACTGTCTTGCGCTTGCCATACTACTGTTTCAAAAAGACCCACAGAAAATACCTTTGAGATATTCCAATCTAGGTAATGTGATGCGGTATATTTTTTCTGAAAATTAGACGAACTTAAAAAGTTAATCGGCTGGCTATTCCCATAAATCGTTTCATGTTCCGCCCAAATATTTGTGTAGCTCAATCGCCAAAAGTTGACACTCAACTTAAAGTAAGGAGAGTTATTTGCATTGTCAGATAACAAAAGAGACCGGTATCCCTCTCCTATAAATTGTTTCCCATTCCCCAATTCAAAATTAAAATGCCTATTGGGAGAATAAGATAAATAAGTTTGAAAAAAATTGGATTGATAGATCCCGTTTGAAACAGACTTAATATCCGTCAATCCTGGTGAGTAATTCTTGGAATGTGGATTTGCCAAATAAGGAAGGTTGTCATTGAATATCCGCGCATAGGTTAATCCAAAAGCCAATTTACTCTTAAAACTGGCTGATATATCAAAGCCTGCACCAGAACTTACTAAGAAATTTTCATTGTAATCAATAGCGCCAGATGCCACTGCTTGAACATAAGGTTGTATGTATATTGCAGCTTTATTGCCTTTCTTTTTAAGCAAATTTTGTTCGAATGCTATGCTTAAATATACACTATCTATATTGGTAGATAATTGCATTTCATTTAACCGATAAGGCTGAATGGAGGTGTGATTAGAAAGTTTGTTAGAAAGGTCTTGCTCCAATTGAATCGGCAATAGTCCGATTCTTGAGTTTAAAGGTTGAGAGTATACTGCAATTACAATTAAAAAGCAGAAAGAAAAGAATAATAATTTAATCCACTTTGGCATCCTTTGGTTTCTTTATCAATAAAAACAGTAAACTTCCAAATGCCACAACTCCAACAATTGCAAAAACAATACTTGGATGAAAGCCAGCAAATATTACAGGCAGCGTTATCATAACTATATTGAAAAGATAGATAAAAATAGCTGTTTTACTATGATTCCCTTTCGTCCAATGAAGTACTCTATGATGAATGTGATTAGAATCAGCTTCAAATGGGCTTTTTTTGTTAGCTATTCTATAAATGAAAATTCGAAAAGTATCTAACAAAGGATACACTAGGACAGTCATTGCAAAGATTGGTTTAGAAATACCTATAATCTTACTTGGCAACTTAGAAGCATCAAACTCAATTAACTCTATAGCCAAAAAACTCAGAACCAATCCGATAAATAAGGATCCCGAATCTCCCATAAAAATACTTGCCGGCTTAAAATTATACCTTAAAAAACCTAACAATGCTCCCGCTAAAGCAAACGCAACTAGAGCATAACTTTCACATCCTGCTAGCAAAAACCATATTCCAAAAGCTGTAGATGCAATAAAACCAACCCCTCCTGCTAAGCCATCTACACCATCAATTAAATTAAACGAATTGATAATTACGATATAGGTTAGAACAGACAATAAAACACTCGCCCATTCAGGCAATTCTCGAATATCGAACAATCCATATAAACTAGTAATCTTAACCCCAGCAATACTTACCATAATAAACGCCACAATCAGATTGGCTAACAACTTTTTAACCGGCGCTGTACCAACTATATCGTCTTTAATTCCTACAAAAAACATGATTAAAATAGATGGAATTAGATATTTAAGAAAACTAATCTCATCATTAGGAAAACAGAGGCATACTGAAAACACAAAGGCTGCAAAAATCATAATCCCACCCATAGATGGAGTATTTACTTTGTGTTGCTTTCGATCTTCAGTGGGCTCATCGAAAAGGTGCTTCATTTTAGCCACTCGAATATATGAAGGGGTAGCTAAAAGCACAATAAAGAAGGCGATGATCGTTGCTAAGGCAATTTCCATTAAAAAGTATTAAGCTGCGAAATTATTAAAAATCACGATAGCGATTGGTTAATGCTGTTTGAAAAGAAATATAAATATAGCTAGTATTACGTAAAAATACGTCAGGGGTTTCTCGTATATCATAAAATCTTTGCATCCAACCTACATTAAATTGCATATTGGTTGCAGGGTTTACTGTAAATCCCAATTGACCTCTCAACGACAATAGTTTATAATTATCTACAACAGCACCAGTGATCAAATATTCCTTGTTAGTTAATGTAAAAAAGTTGGTTTGACTGGCTGCTGCCTCTGCATTAAATCTTTTGTATCGATAATTTGCCATAAAAAGCAACTCTTGAAAATGGTCGCCATATGGATGTGCCAAATACTGATTATAATGAGTTTGCGAAGCACTATTGTTCAAATTTCCAAAAACGCCATTAGAAGATTCATTCCATTCTCCACGTAAAAATAATCCTTTAATCCCATAGAAACCAACACCTACTTGACATGCTAAAGCAGAAAAATTATAATCTTTTAGTGCTAGTTGGCCATAAACCAACCAACCTTTCAAAGGACGAATAGATATGTTAAATCCTTGATTCGAAAAATACAAAGAATCGCTAGTACCGTTGATCGCACTATTGATTCCAATTACTGGATTTAAAAACCGGTAGTCGGCTTCCCCTCGAATTCCACCTTTCTGCTTAGCTAAAGCGTCAACAGAAATAGTGGACTCATAAAAACCTACCTTTATTTTAGAATTAGGACTATATTCCAGATATTTTATGCTCGCAGTTTTTCGTTGGAAGATATTTTCCGTTAGCGCAAATCCTTGCACTCTCACCAAATCTTGCAGCCCAGCAATCATAAAAAGATAATTTATCTTGCGGTTAAAAAAGTTGGTTTGTGCAGAAACAAATGGATAATTGAATGCATTATCTGAAAGCAAAAAAGATCGATATCCCTCACCGATAAAATTTTTGTCTTGTCCTAGCGATAACATTAGATGTTCATTAGGAATATAGTTTATTCGTCCGGATGCCATCGCAAAATCATATGCGTCTTTCTTAAAAGCTTTTACTCTACCTTGACCTGGAACAATATTGTAGGTCTTTACATATTGATCTAGGTAAAAAGGGTATTTTCCTTGATTTTCATAAAATGAAGTAGAGAAAGTTAATTTATTCTTCCAGCTTCCCTTCACTTGAAAGCCTCTCGTATTCTGCAATAAAAAATCAGAGTTGACTCCTTCTTGATCAATTCCACCTTCCACCATAAATAAGGGGTCGAATGTGACATAGAAATCCGAAGTATCAATAATTAGTAGATGTTCAAAAAATAGTTTCCGAGCAACCAATGAACGATAAATTCGCTTTTCAATCCTTGGCTCTAAATGGTTGTGAAATTGTGGAACTATCGGCTTGATACTGTAATTGACTATGGAATCATTGGTGTACATCTCCACTCGATCTTCCAAAGAATTGGAATAATTCAAAGGTAGTTCTTGTGAAAAAGCCACAAAAAAAAGGAAGTTAGAAAATAGTAAAGCGATTGCCTTTTTCAACACTATTATTTAAAATTCATATGTTTAACCTCTTCGTAAACCATTCGAATTCCTTCTTCAAGTTCTACCTTATATTTCCACCCAGCTTTTTCCAATCGACTAACATCCATCAATTTTCTTGGTGTTCCATCTGGCTTACTCGCATCAAAAACCAGTTCTCCTTGAAATCCGGTGATCTTTTTAATGGTTTGTGCCAACTCTCCAATAGTCACATCTTTTCCTGTTCCAACATTCATCCATTCTTCACCATTGTATTCACGCATCAAAAACAAACATGCTTCAGCCAAGTCATCAACGAATAAAAATTCACGCATTGGCTTTCCCGAACCCCAGACCGTTACTTCAGAATCTCCATTTTGTTTGGCCGTATGAAACTTCCGCAATAACGCTGGTAAAACATGAGAATTATTCAAGTCGTAGTTGTCATTGGGGCCATATAAGTTAGTTGGCATAGCCGAAATAAAATTACAACCATACTGCCTTCTATAAGACTCACAGAGTTTTATTCCTGCAATTTTTGCAATAGCATAAGGCTCGTTGGTTGGCTCTAATTCGCCAGTCAACAAATATTCCTCCTTAAGCGGTTGAGGAGCCATTTTTGGATAGATACAAGACGATCCTAAGAACAATAATTTTTCAACCTTATTGACATAAGAAGCATGAATAATATTCGCTTCAATCATCAAATTCTGATACAGAAAGTCTGCACGATAAATATTATTCGCTTGAATTCCGCCCACTTTTGCTGCAGCCAAAAAAACATATTTCGGTTGCTCCTTTTCAAAAAAATGGTCAACTGCAGCCTGATTTCTTAGATCTAACTCTGCTGATGTTTTGTAAACTATATTATTATAACCTTCTGATTGCATCGCTCGAACAATGGCAGAACCTACCATTCCTCTGTGACCTGCAACATAAATTTTATCGTTCTTATTCATTCGAGTTAACTACTTTGTGTCCACCTTCCATTAAATACTTGTCTCTTTGAAATAAAGCTAAATCTGATGTCATCATATCATCAATCAACTCATCCAAATTATGCTTCGGTTTCCAACCCAACTCTTTTTCCGCTTTAGAAGCATCGCCTATTAGCAAGTCCACTTCAGTTGGTCTGAAATAATTCGGATCCACTTCTACGATCACTTCACTGGTGGCTTTATTTCTTCCTTTTTCTGTTTCTCCTTCACCTTCCCAAACGATATCAATGTCTGCTTTTTTGAATGCTTTAGATACAAAATCACGAACTGTTGTTGTTACATTTGTTGCCAATACATAATCTTGAGGCACCTCTTGTTGTAACATCAAATACATTCCTTCTACATAATCTTTTGCATGTCCCCAATCTCTTTTTGCATCTAGGTTTCCTAAATACAATTTAGACTGCAAACCAAGCTTAATTCGAGCTGCTGCTCTTGTAATCTTTCTGGTCACAAAAGTTTCACCTCTTAATGGACTCTCATGGTTGAATAAAATTCCATTACAAGCATACATTCCATAAGCCTCACGGTAATTTTTTACAATCCAAAAACCATATAACTTCGCTACTCCATAAGGACTCCTTGGGTAAAAGGGAGTTGTTTCTGTTTGTGGAACTTCTTGAACTTTACCATAAAGTTCAGAAGTACTTGCTTGGTAAAAACGACAAGTTTTTTCCAGCCCCAATGTTCTAATCGCTTCAAGAATTCTTAAGGTTCCCATTGCATCAACGTTCGCAGTGTACTCTGGCATTTCAAATGAAACTTTTACGTGAGATTGGGCTGCTAGATTATAAATCTCAGAAGGTTGAACTTCCTGAATAATTCTAATAATGTTAGAAGAATCAGTCATGTCGCCATAATGCAATTTAAACTTTACATCATTTTCATGTAAATCGGTATACAAATGGTCGATTCGTTCTGTATTAAACAAAGAACTTCTTCTTTTAATTCCGTGAACTTCATATCCTTTGCTTAATAATAATTCTGATAAATAAGCTCCATCCTGTCCTGTTACTCCTGTTATAAGGGCTACTTTTCTCATATCTATTGGTTGTATCTATTTAGTCACCAAGAACCAGTTGTTTAATAAATTTTCTCTATTGTATGTCATTGATTTTTGGGTCGATTGATCAATTACCTGACCTCCCATTGCGTTCACAATTCCTTGTCCTGCCGCAGTATCCCATTCCATAGTAGGCGCAAATCTTGGATAAGCATCCGCTATTCCTTCTGCTACCATGCATAATTTCAATGAACTTCCTTTTGAAATAATTTCAATCTCTCCAAACTCTTCTTTAGCCTCATTGATAAAAGCTTCCGTTTCAGGAGACATGTGCGATCGACTTCCTACTACAGTGTATGGTCGTTCCTCTTGATCCAATGGCAATTCTAATCCTGCTTCAGTCAATATTTCAATAGTATGAGCTCCATCTAGTTCATTATAGTTTTCAATCTTATAACTACCTAGTCCACTCATTCCAAAATACATCACTTTAGTTACAGGCACATATATTACTCCAATTATTGGATTCCCTTCGTTAATTAAAGCAATATTAACGGTAAACTCTCCATTCCGTTTTACGAATTCCTTTGTTCCATCTAATGGGTCAACAATCCACATATTTGCCCAAACGGCCCGTTCTTCGAAAGGAATAGACTTTCCTTCTTCACTTAGCACAGGGATTTTAGTTTCCATCAACCCATCCATAATGGCCAAATGTGCCCTTTTATCTGCCTCGGTTAAAGGACTATTATCATCCTTCAATTCTACTCCGAATTCTGAATCATACACTTCCATAATCTCCAGTCCGCCTTTATAGGCCGATTTTATTGCTGTAAAAAGCAATTCTTTCAGTTCGTTTTGCGTCATTCCAATTCTCCTGTTTTCAATTTTTAATATGATGCTTTAGCTGCACCAATCACTTCAATTGGGTGCCACGTTGTTTTTACTTCTTGAAAATCATTGATGATGTATGGATTCTCAACTTCTGCTGCATTCAAATCATAGTGATATGATTTTATTCGCTTTAAATTATCTATAGAAGCTTCTTTCAATTGAATCAATTCATTTTTTACACCATCAACATAACACACTGCATTCACATCCATGTGTGATCCAATTTGAGGCAACAATTCTTTTTTCTTACCTGACAGAATATTGACCACTCCACCGGGTAAATCAGAAGCATTTAAAACTTCAGCAAAAGAAACAGAGCACAAAGGTTTATCTTCTGAAGCTAAAATAATACAGGTATTTCCTCCAGCAATAATTGGCGCCATGTAACTTATTAAGCCCAACAACGAAGATTGTTGATTAGCAACAATTGCGACAACACCAGTAGGCTCTAGTGCTGAAAAGTTAAAGTGTGAACTTGCTACTGGATTCACTGAGCTAAAAATTTGTTGGTATTTATCGCACCAACCTGCAAAGTAAACCAATCGGTCAATTGACAAATCCACTTCTTTTTCAGCATCCTTTTTACTACTATCTTGCTGAATTAATTCTGAAATAAATTGTTCTCTTCTACCTTCTAATACTTCTGCCATACGATATAAGATCTGGCTTCTGTTGAAAGCTGTTCGGTCGCTCCAATCTCCAAATGCTTTTCGGGCAGCAACCACAGCATTCCTAAAATCCTTGCGTGAAGACAAGCAAATATTCCCTAACGATTCGTTCTTTGAGTTCATTGGGTTGTAAAACCTTCCTGATTCCGTTCTAGGAAAACTACCTCCGATATATATCTTATATGTTTTCAAAATATTGATTCTTTCGCTCATGAGTTCAAAAATTAATCGAATTTAAGGTAAGCTGATAACCCATGAAGGCCACCTTCTCTTCCAAAACCACTTTCTTTGTATCCACCAAAAGGTGACGTAGGATCAAACTTATTATAGGTATTTGCCCAAACAATTCCTGCTCTCAATCGACTCGTTAAGTTGAAGATCTTTGATCCTTTATCTGTCCAAACCCCTGCCGATAGTCCGTAAGGCGTATTGTTTGCTTTTTCAATCACTTCGTCTACTGTTCTAAAAGTTTGCACTGCTAAAACAGGTCCAAAAATCTCTTCCTTCGCTAATCTACTTGATTGAGCGACATTGGTAAATAATGTTGGTCGAATAAAATAACCTTCCTTTGGCAGATTACATGAAGATTGGAAAATATCCAATCCTTCTTTTTTACCCAATTCAATATATCCTTGAATCGTTTCCCACTGACTTTTAGAGTTAATGGCACCTACATCGGTATTTTTATCCATTGGATCTCCAACTATGAGGGTTTCAATTCTAGCTTGTAACTTCTTAATAAAAATATCTTTAATGGATTCTTGCACAAACAATCTAGAACCTGCACAACACACGTGACCTTGATTGAAATAAATTCCATTCACGATTCCTTCTACCGCTTGATCAATTGGTGCATCTTCAAAAACAATATTCGCTGCCTTTCCGCCTAATTCTAAAGTGACTTTCTTATCCGTTTTTGCGATTGTTCTCTGAATAATTTTACCCACTTCAGTTGAACCAGTAAACGCAATTTTATCAATTCCATCGTGGCCAACTATTTCAGCACCCACTTTTCCATCGCCAGTCACAATATTTACTACCCCATCTGGCAATCCACTTTCTTGAATCAGTTCTGCCAATTTCAATGCAGTCAAAGAAGTCGTTTCTGCAGGCTTAAGTACTACCGTATTTCCACAGGCCAAAGCAGGAGCTATTTTCCAAGCTGCCATTAACAATGGAAAATTCCAAGGAATTATTTGACCTGCGACACCCAATGATTTCGGCTTTCGATTCGGAAAAGCATAATCCAACTTATCTGCCCATCCAGCATAATAAAAGAAATGAGCCGCCGCCAATGGTATATCGATATCCCGTGATTCTCTGATTGGTTTTCCACCATCTAATGATTCAATTACAGCAAACTCTCTCGCTTTTTCTTGAATCAATCGAGCAATTCGAAATAAATATTTAGCACGCTCTGAAGCTGGCATTACTGACCAAACATTATCGTATGCTTTGCGAGCAGCTTTCACAGCTTTGTCCACATCCTTTGCATTTCCCTCTGCTACGGAAGCAATTTTCTTTGTTGTAGCTGGATTAATGGAGTCGAAATATTTTCCAGAAGAAGGTTTTTCAAACTTTCCATTAATAAAATGATCGTATTTTTCTTTCAATTGGATATGACTAGCACTCTCAGGAGCAGCAGCATATTCCCAACTAATTTTTTCTGTCTCAATTTTCTTTTTACTCATAGCTAATTAATCTATTGAGATGTAATCTTTTGATTGATAAATTCCAGTACGTTGCTTTTCCAATTGCAGTAATACATCGTTGGCCAAACTACTCGCCCCAAATCGGAACCATTCATTACTCAACCAAGCATCGCCCAATATTTCTTTGACCATTACTAAATAATGGATCGCCAATTTAGAAGTAGAAATTCCACCCGCTGGTTTCATTCCGATCATATTCCCAGTTTTTAGATAGTAGTCTCTAATGGCATAAAGCATGGTTAATGTCACAGGGATTGAAGCGGCTGAACCAATCTTTCCGGTGGAGGTTTTTATAAAATCAGCTCCTGCATAAATGGCGATATCTGAAGCTCTTCTCACATCGTCTAAAGTGCCAATTTCTCCTGTCTCTAAAATTACCTTTAGGCGAGCTTGAGAACCACACAACTCTTTAATTTTTGCAATCTCATCAAATACAAAATTGTATTCCCCTTGGTGGTATTTTCCTCTTGAGATAACCATATCAATTTCATCGGCACCCTGATCAAGTGCAAATTGTGTATCATCTAATTTCGTAGAAAAAGGGGCCTGACCAGATGGAAATGCTGTAGAAACAGAGGCTACTTTTACCCCGCTTCCTTTTACTGCAGCTTTGGCTGTTGCTACCATTGCGGGATAAACACAAACTGCTGCTACGGTTGGCAGACCAGGATAATCATCGTGTAAATGAATGGCTTTGTAGCACATTTGATTGACTTTTCCAATGGTATCTTTCCCTTCGAGAGTGGTCAAATCTATCATATTTAGCACCATTTTAAGTGCTTGGACTTTGCTTTCATTCTTAATACTTCTCGTCTGAAAACGAGATGCACGCTCGATTATACCAACCTGATCCACTGATGGGGACTTCGTAAAATCGGGAATATTAAATGTCTTTTTCAAATTCAAAATGAACTAAATTTTTAAAAGATCAAAGATATAAATAATCCTAGAGCTTTCTTTATCACATTGGCGGTCATAATGGAGTCAAAAACAATCGCGTTTAACTTCTTTATTTTGTTAAATTTGTTCCCCTAATGAAAGATGAAGGAAGAAATATATTTTCAGTTTTCGATGATATTTTAGATCGAACAGCAAAAGAAAATTTACTAAATCAAAAGGGATTAGTGATCTGGATGACAGGATTGTCGGGATCAGGAAAGACAACCATTGCTATTGCCTTAGAACGCTTGCTTAATCAAAAAGGCTTTCTAACTCAACTATTAGATGGAGATAATATTCGAAGTGGAATCAACAATAACCTGGGGTTTTCTGAAAATGATCGTACCGAAAACATCCGAAGAATAGCTGAAATTAGCAAGCTTTTCTTAAACTGTGGAATCATTACTATAAATTGTTTTGTGAGTCCTACCAAAGCTATCCGAGCGCAAGCGAAAGAAATAATTGGAGCAAACGACTTTATGGAAGTATTTATAAACACTCCATTAGAGATTTGCGAACAACGAGACGTAAAAGGCTTATATGCCAAAGCTCGAAAAGGAGAAATTAAAGATTTTACAGGAATTGATGCTCCTTTTGAAGCTCCTGAAAGTTCATTCATAGATATTAAAACGGTAGATAGAAGTCCAGAGGACGCTGCCAAAGAATTAGTTAAAAACATTCTATCCAAAATTATAAAGGCATAACGTATGCAAGCATATAACTTATCGCATTTAAGCGAATTAGAATCAGAAGCCATTTACGTTTTACGTGAAGTAGCTGCACAATTTGAAAACCCCGTATTGTTGTTTTCAGGAGGAAAAGACTCCATTACTTGTGCGCATTTAGCTCGAAAGGCATTTTGGCCAGCTAAAATTCCATTTACGTTTATGCACGTAGATACTGGCCACAACTTTCCTGAAACAATAGAATTCAGAGATTACTACTTGAATAAATTAGGTGTTAACTTAATTGTAGCTAGTGTTCAAGAATGCATCGATCAAGGGTTGGTGACTGAAGAGAAAGGATTTTTAGCAAGTAGAAATGCATTGCAAACCGTAGCACTTTTAAAGGGTGTAGAAGACAATAAGTTTGATGCTGCAATTGGAGGAGCCCGAAGAGACGAAGAAAAAGCAAGAGCAAAAGAGCGTTTCTTTTCGCATAGAGATGATTTTGGACAATGGGATCCGAAAAATCAACGACCTGAATTGTGGAACATCTTTAATGGGAAAAAGAATTTAGGCGAAAGTTTTAGAATTTTTCCTATCTCCAATTGGACAGAAATGGACATTTGGCAGTACATCTTGAAAGAGAAAATGGAGTTACCTCCGTTATACTTTTCTCACGAAAGAGAATGTTTCATTCGTGATGGTGTAGTGATGTCAACTGGAGAACATGTACCACAAAGAGATACAGAAACTACGGAAAAAATGATTGTTCGTTTTAGAACCATTGGCGACATGACTTGTACGGGAGCTGTCTATTCTGATGCTGACTCTTTAGAGAAAATTATAGAAGAAGTAGCTAGTACTAGAGTCACCGAAAGAGGAACTCGATCAGATGACAAACGATCTGAAGCCGCTATGGAGGACCGTAAGAAACTAGGTTACTTCTAATTAATTCAACCCAACTGACAACGTTTTAATCAACGATAGATAACAAACACCATGAGTAAAGACCCTTATTTAGATATGGAATTATTACGCTTCTCGACTGCGGGAAGTGTGGATGATGGAAAAAGCACATTAATTGGTCGAATGCTTTACGATTCGAAATCAATTTTTGAAGACCAATATGAAGCCATCGAAAAAACAAGTAAAAAGAAAGGTGATACGCAAGTAAACCTTGCTTTATTGACTGATGGATTGCGTGCGGAACGCGAGCAAGGAATCACCATTGACGTGGCCTACCGTTATTTTGCTACACCGAAACGTAAATTTATCATAGCCGATACCCCAGGACACATTCAGTATACCAGAAACATGGTTACCGGTGCTTCTACTTCTAATCTATCCATCATTTTGGTAGATGCTAGAAAAGGGATTATCGAGCAAACGTATCGCCATACTTTCATCTCTTCATTATTGGGTATTCCTCACGTCGTATTCTGCATCAATAAGATGGACCTAGTGGATTATGATGAGGAGACTTTTTATAAAATCAAAAAAGACATTGAAGCCTTTGCATCTAAATTAAATGTAAAAGACATTCACTTTATTCCAATCAGTGCTCTGAATGGAGATAATGTGGTAAATAAATCCACAAACATGGATTGGTACCAAGGTGGCACGCTACTTTATTTACTAGAAAATATACACATTGGTAGTGATCACAACCACATAGATTGTCGTTTTCCAGTGCAATATGTTATTCGTCCTCAATCAGCAGAATTTCCAGATTATAGAGGTTATGCGGGTAGAATTGCAGGTGGAGTATTTAAACCAGGAGATGAAGTAGTAGCATTACCTTCAGGATTTAGTTCGAAAGTAAAAAGCATCGATACCGCTGATGGTGAACTAAAAGAAGGATTCGCCCCTCAATCAGTTACCATTACATTAGAAGATGAGATAGACATCAGTAGAGGAGATATGATTGTTCGAGTAAACAATCAGCCGAAAATAAGCCAAGACATTGATATGATGGTTTGCTGGATGAGTGACAAACCTTTGATTAAAGGAGGAAAGTATGCGTTGATTCACACTACAAATGAAGCAAGATGTGTGATTAAAGATGTTAAGTATAAGGTAAACATCAATACACTTCACAGAGAGGAGACTGATAAAAATATTGGCATGAATGATATTGGACGAATTTCTATTCGAACAACAAAACCATTATTTTTTGATAGTTACCAAAAGAATAGAAATACAGGAAGTTTAATCTTGATCGATGAAGCAACCTTCGAGACTGTTGGTGCCTGTATGATAATTGATTAATCAGATAGAACTGAATTTAAATAGCCGCTCTATTTCTAGAGCGGCTATTTTTTTGATTTTTATCCAATTCTAACATCAATTGGTATGGTATACCGCACACTTGCTTTTCTACCAGTTTGTTCACCTGGCGTGAATTGAGGGAGTAAGTTAATTACTCGCTTCACTTCCTTATCCAAATCCTTCGCACCCGCCATTCCTCTCAGAATTTTCACTGCATCTACATTACCTTGTTTATTAACCACAAAGGATACAAATACTTTTCCGCTTTCTCCTCTATCTTTAACCGTTTGTGGAATTCGAATATTCTCTGAAATAAATGCTCGAATGGCATTTTCTGTACATTTTGCTCTAGAATTATTATCTAGCAAATTACAATCGCCCAAAGCAGGCATTACTTCTACTCTAATAAAAATTTCATTTTCATCAATTATTTCAGGAGGCATTTCAGCAATTATAATCTCCGGGGGCAATTCTATTGGATTTGGTAGAATGGGCTCAGGAGTGACTTCTGCAATTGTTTTAACCACTTTTATTTGATCGGTAATTTGCTTTGGTGGTGCAGGCTTAGGTAGTGGTTTGGCCGATTTTAGAATTACAATAGGAATCAATTCGTCATCAATAGGATACGTTTTTGATTTCTTCACTATTGGAGTTAGTTTAGGCGTAGTGTATTGAAAAGCAACCAAAGCCAATGACAAGCTAGCCACCAATCCAATTTGAAAAAACAATCCCCTTTTGCGTTCGAGGTTTTTTGAAGCACTCTTTTTAATTTCCATAACTTATAGTTTTAAGATGAATAGATAGAAAAAAGTAGAGGTACTACATAAAAACAGAATTTAATAAGAATGAACTTATATAAAACGGAATGGGTATTCGAATTATTGTCTTGCTAAAAAAATATAGCTCTTGAATAAAAAAATGGCACAAAAAAATCCCGCTACATTCTTCCTGTAACGGGATTCTTATAAATTATAAATCTAGTATAATCTATCTCAAAGTAAAGTTTACAGGTATGTTATACCTTACTCTAGCTTTTTTACCTCTTTGCTCACCCGGAGTAAATTTAGGCATAGACTCTACTACTCGAATTGCTTCTTTTTCTAGTGCTTTACCACCTATTCCTGACACTCCTTTTAAGACAGCTACGTCAGTTACTTTTCCCTTCTGATCGATTACAAAAGTTACAAAAACTCTACCTTGAGTATCCGCATCTCTAGCCATTGGAGGATAAACAGTATTACTACCGATGAACTTTTGTAGTTCTGCGTTAGAACAAGCATCTCTTTCTGCCTTCGGTTTTGTTTCACAACCAGGAAATACGGGCATATTCTCAACGATCATAAAGATTTCTGCTTCTTCGATAATCTCTTCAGGTTGATCAAAAATCTCAGTAGTTTGATCTGCTTCAGAGTCTTGAATTTCTACTTCATTCTCAATTTCCTTATCATCTTCCACGATCTCCAAAATTTCTTGTGGGGGTGGTGGCGGGGGTGGTGGCGGTGGAGGTGGTTGGTTCTGCATTGTAATCGGGATGATTTCATCCTCGATATCTTCCACTTGAAGTGTACCTAAATCAGATACGGCCTCGTATGAACGATACTCAAATGCAGCCAATACTACTCCTAAAGTAATCACCAAGCCGATTTGAAAAAACAAACCGCGCTTCTTTTCTAGGTTAACTTTTGGACTTTTCTTTGGTTCCATATTAAAATTATTTACGGGGTATAAAAATAGTAATTTTTTACGTACTCCCTCAGTAATGTATGTTAATTAAAATTTAAGTTGACAATTCTTCAAAATCACTTGAACATATTCGTTTGCAAAACACTTCAGCTACTTTTTTAAATAGCGTCGATATAACCAATAACTCGAAAATAAAATTCCTATTGTGTTCGCCAAAAAATCTTCCCACTCTCCACTTCTGCCTTCTACAAGATAATGTTGAATCAATTCAATTAAACCACCAAACAAAATACTCCAATAGGCACTAAACAAAAGTTTAGAAAGGTTAAATCGATCTGATTTAATGTATCCAAAAGACAACAAAGCAACAAGGATGGTATAAAATACAAAGTGAACGATTTTATCAGCTCCCTTAAACATTGGGATAGGAATCCCTGTCAATACGCGTGTACTTAAAAATAATACACCGACCATCCAAATGATAGCCGGTGTAAAATAACTTATTTTCTTTAATCGATTAAGCAATTTCCGCTTGGTATGCCTCAGCTGATAGTAAATTATCTACTTCTGAAGAATCACTCATTCTGATTTTAATCATCCAACCCGCACCATAAGCATCATCATTTACACTCTCAGGTGACCCATCAAGGTCTTCATTCATCTCAATCACTTCTCCGGACAATGGCATAAACAAATCAGATACCGTTTTAACAGCTTCTACTGTACCAAAAACCTCACCGTGACTCAACGTATCACCAACCGTTTCTATTTCTACATAAACGATATCACCCAATTCACTTTGAGCATAATCAGTAACTCCTACTGTAGCGATATCGCCATCAATCTTGATCCATTCGTGCTCTTTTGTATACTTTAATTCAGAAGGAATATTCATGTTCTATATGTTTAAATTTTTATCGTTCAAATTTAGTATTTCATCTGCTATTGTGAAAGCGTAAAGCGCAAACTAATTCCAGCATTTGTATTAACTGTTGGAAAAGAAGATGAAACAAAGGGGGTATTCATGATTCGATCGTAGAAGGCTCTAATATTCAGTCGAGAACTCAGTACATAATCTGCAGTAAATTTAATTGAGAAAATGCGCTGTCCTGCAGTTGATTGATTTTCTTTCTCAACTATCTTTCGAATGATTGTTCTGTTATTTCTTATCGAGAAATCAGCACGCAAATCCACGTCGCTTACTTTTTTGTTCCCTTTTGCAGAAAATGGAAACTTCACATTTTTCAAACGATAACCTAAACCTATCACCATCTCTGTCCCTTTTACTTCTGTCAGTTGGTTATTATTTAAACTCAACGACATGTTTCTATCTTTTTTGTACTCTAATCTGGTCAATAAACTATTATTCCATGTCATATCTATATTCATTAACGGGCTAAACTGCTCGCTAATACTTACTGAGGCCACTTGTTTACTTGGAATAAAATCTCCGCTATTATTCAAACGAGCATCTGGAACATCTTCATCAAAGAATGGGTTGGTAGTGAATGAACCAACATTGAATGTAGAGCGATATCTGTGTCCAATTGTAAAGCTTTTAAAGAATCGTTTAAAGAAATCCAATTTAGATAATCCGTCATAGGTAATGCTCCAGTTCGGCACAGGGATTCTACTTGTAAAATCACCCAACTCAAATCCACTAGCACTCTTTCCACTATATGCAGCAAGGAACGAATTAATCAATACCTCTTGTGATGTACTTCCATATCCATCTGAATATATTCCACCTGAGGTGTCAGTGTAGGTAAATGTAGAATATGAATTCTCATTTCCTAATCGTTGTGAAATTATGGAGCGGTTTTCCAAAAATTGATCAAATGCGTCATTATTATAATCCTCATCATCTTTTACAAATGCAGTTCGAATACTTATAAAACTCGTACTAAAACTTCCATTAACTTGATTGGGTCCAAAATCATATCCTCCCAATTGTCCAGTATTCGAATTTAATAGAGTGTCATTCCAGATGTAATACCTCGAAGTGCTTTCTGAATATGTCTGGTTAGCGGTCAATTCAATCCTTAGGTCTTTAATTGGCTGAAAACTTGCCCTTAAGTTTATATTTTTAGAATAGGTTTTGGCGTAGGTTCCAGAAATAAACAAAGTTCCTGCATCATTGCCTTCTAGTAGCCACCCTTCATTTAATGCCCGATCAAAAAACTTAGTGCCGGGTTCTTGCAGTCCGACCACAAAACCAGCACCCGGTGCTTGAAAGTTTCCGTCAAACCCTAAGACATTCATATCTCTATTGTAATTCGGTAGAACCGTTCCTTCATTTACACTGTAGGTACCTGAAAGAGTTTTTAAACTCATCGCCAATCGGCTAAAATTGTCAATGATATGAAGTCGGAAGAAACTCGGCTCATCTTCTTTAGTCGTATCTTCGATTTCACCAGCCTCTACTTTTTTACGGTATGTTTTATCAGCTAAAGTCAAACCTTTTATATCATCTTTCTTTTTTCTCGGTTTGCTTAAATCTCTCAAATACTCCACTTTATTATACAATGAAGTCATATTCAAGTTGGTATTCAATGCGTAATTCCCAGAGTTTTTAATCGTAGCACCCAAAGTATCAGCGTCTATATCACCATTTAACATCCAATTGTAATTACCAGTATAGGTAGCATTAGCAGATATCCACTCGAAATATGGAATCTTGGCGAAAGGCAAGGTGTAAGTTAAATTGACACTCTGTGAAAATTGAGTATTGGAACCAAATTTCAACACATTGTCCCAAACCTCATTGGTAAATTGTTTGTATTCATCTTTCTCCTCCCGATCTACTCTACCTTCCGGTTCACCAATCTGCGCCATATTGTTGGCACTGTAATTAAAAATTAAAGACTTCGCGATATTGTAGCGTAAGGAATAAACTCTATTCCAAGTAAATGTTTTTTGATAGAAGGGATCGAACTCAAAAAAGGCGGAAGTATTGTTACGCACTTGCCGTTCATTATAGGACCTATTAACTTGCGTTTGAAAACTATACTGCGTTGGATATAAATTAAAGTTGATGTCTTTAATTAAAGTAAATGCTTTTCGCTCTTTAAAGAAGGATACATTTTTAAATGGCTCTATCGACAATGGTTTTGCCGTATAGTTATAATTAAGTCCTCCTCTATACGTCTTTCTAGAATCATACTCTGTGTTAATGTCACGGTGAAAGGTTTCTGTATAAGCGTAACTTACAGCAAAATTTGAGATATCAAATGGCAATAACTTCTCTTTGGTTGGCGATCGCTCCTTCCTTACATTGGTAAAATTGATACTCTTCGTTTTGGTATAATCATCCGTGATCCGACGAATAGAATCTCTATAATCCTGAGTTAGATCATTATCCTGAATCAAGTCATTCAAGGGAACGTCAGGATCTAAAGGATTATATTTAGGACGAATAATATTTTCAGATACTCCAAAATACATCGGAATACTCAACATAGCTTGCTCTGGCAATAATTTACCCAACTCCACTGAAGTTGATAAATCATATTGCATTCTAGTTTCTTGCTGACGCTCATTCAATTTCTGTTCTAAGCTTCCCCAACCTGGAGTACTCATACTTCCTGATAAAGTAACCGCTCCTAAATCAGCAATTTGAGCTGTAGCTCTAGCAGTAGCAGCCCATCCACCATCGTTATCAAAGTCTGACAGTCGCAATTCATTCACCCATACTTCGGCACATTTAGGCAATCCGTCGTCTTGAAAAACTGTTTCTCCAGTCCGTAAATTCTTCACTCCAATCATTACCAATCGCACTTCAGCCAAGTTTGGGTTTCCCTTCACTCGAATAGTATTTTTATCCCCATCTGCTTCTGCATATGGCGTGGTTATACTAATCCCTGAAGAAGCATCAAGCATTCGAACATTTCTATTTTTCTTAACTCTTAGCAAACGATCGAATTCTAAATCTATATTATTCGCTTCTGGCCAAATCAAATCAGGAGAACTACTAGTTGTTCCAAACGGTGTAACACTTAATGGAACTTCATACTCATAATAATTTTGATCGAAGTCGATTGCCAATCGAAGAACAACTGCAATATCATTGTCTCTCAAACCACCTTCTTGACCTGCAGCTTCGGCATGGGCATACATTTTTATTTTCTTGTATTGACGAATGTCTAAGTCTACATTTCTGTATGCAGACCTACTATAGCCATCATTTAGATTACATACATTTAAAACCAATGACTGTTCATTAATTTGTCTCAAATTGGTTGTTCCAAAATCAACTTCTCTTTGGATCCCAGGAGGAATGGTATAGTTAATTGGAAAACGATTGGAGTTTTCCTCCACATTAACAGCACCAACACTAAATGTTGTCGACCCTTCTTCGTCGTTGTGTGTATCTCCAGGTATTAATTTATCATTCACATATTTCCGCCATTCTCCTCTAACTAAATCTAATTGAGCAAAACGGAGAACTACATTATCGTCAAACCCTTTCATAAACATTCGCATAAATCGAATGGACTTAAAGTCACGAATACTACCTACCGTTTTGTCTGGCTGACGAATTGGAATTTTAAATTGAAACCACTTTACCTCTTTCAAATCTCCATTTGGCGCCTTAGAGGTTGCAGTCAACACATCGGTAATATAATTGCTCCCCACATTTTCTATCTGCAATGCTTGAGGAGATAGATTAACTTTGTATTGGTAATAGGTTTCTGTGCGATCTAAACTGAAGTTTCCATTCAAATCTTCATTATCAGGAAGGTTAGTGGACGATGTAGAAAATCCAGAATTTGCTGATTGAGCAGGCGAATTCCCTTCTGTTCCATTAAATCGCTTATACCGATCTAAAATTGAAAGTTGCTGTTGATCGTAATCATCACCTCTATAATAATGAAAATCATCATTTGATGGGTCACTATTAAAATCATTAAATGCATTTGCATCTAATGTATTTTGCAGCTGGGTCATGTATTCTGAAAAGTTTGCTCGCTCAGCATCATTCTTCAATCCGTCCAAACCAACATCTTGATTATCTCGAGCATTCGGATTATTATCAAAAGCATCGATAATATAAGTTACTGTTGGGATTCTTCCCCAAATTACCGAAGCAGTATTCTGATTACCACCTTCATTAGGCAATCCATTTTCGAACATCAATCGACCATCTTTCAAGATATCTTCACTGATACTACCAATGTTGAAATATAGATCTCCACCCTTCTGTCCGGGATTACCGTCCTGTTCTGCGAATGGATCCATCATCCAAAACTGAATAAACTCCACATTGCTTGCTTCAAAATCACTTGTCTGGATATCTCTCATAATTCCACCCCAACGTGAAGAAGGGTCTTTCAGTGTTCCATTCGGATTTAATCCAGCCGAAACCCCTGGTCTACCAGAAACATCATAGTTGAAAGGACCTCTCTCATTGGGATAGTAAGCTAAGTCTAACGTTTGAATAATTTGATTCACAGTGTTATCCACTGCCTTATTTGGAAAAACTTCTGTTTGTAAAACTTGTCTTGAATAATTATTGGCTTGCGATTCTGATTTCTTCAAATAGCCCGGAGTTCGGCTATCGGTTGTACTAAAAAATAGTGGATCAATACTGTACCAAGCCAAATGTGCACGATTGAAGCCGTAGGCTAAATCTCCATTATAATTCCCTTCAGGAAATAAGTCATCTTGCCCTTGAGGTGTACTGGCCAATCGCCATGCAAAAGGGCTTTGAAGCGGAATAGTAGATTGCGACCCTTCAAAATCATCAATATAGGCAACTCCTGCTTTAGAAATGGCTTTAGAATTTCCTGGAAACAATCGAGCAAATTCTCCTTGAACAGTAAATGTTGATTTCTCTTTAGTGTCGTAAAAAGGTAATTTATCCGCGAACGTGGTCAATAAGGGAACCTCTGTTCTATAGGTTCCATCTAAACCAACTACAGTATTTGAAATTGGCTCGTCGCCAATATTTATTTTACGAGTAATGGGTCGCTCTGTTAAATTTAATACCGTACCTCCAACTGAGAAGTCTTCAGAAACTCGATAATCCAATCGAGTTCCCATTAATGTCTTTGTTTGTATATTAAACAATGAGTTACTTCCTAATGAAATTTTAATCGGTGTTCCAGATTCCAAAATTCCTTGATTCAAGATGGTGATCCTTCCTAAATTGTAATCCACTTGATAATCTTGATTCTCTACCAATGGCGCACCTCCTGCAGTTACTACTACAGATCCTTGCGGAATGTTGAATGTATTTAAAGAAATCTCTGAAGAAGAGCTAGATTGATAACTTCCTTTAAATGTAAACCTATCGTGATCTGCATCTTGCTCTGCTAAAACTTGGGTGGTGGTATACAAGGAATCAAATGCATATTTATCCCCTAATTCTTGGGTTCCCAGCTTCTGCCTTAATGTTTGCCCAAAAGGTTCAAGAACTGGAAAATAGATTCTTCCGTTCTTTTCGTTGATAGTAATTCCCGGAATAAAATCGAATACTCCATCGCCTCTTTCCGTCTTAGCATTATTGACAGTCATTCGATCTAGATTCAACACATTCAACAGTGGAGTTTTTTCAATCGGTCCTGCAGGAATAAAAGGTATTTCTACACCAGTTTCCGCATTTAAATACCAAATTTCAAATTTAAAATCAGTTGGATTAATGTTAAAGGCATCCAATGAATAAACGTTTTTCATCATCAAATCCCACATCGGCATAGCAGTATTGATGATTGATCCTTTTAGTAATTTTAAATACAATGCGTCTTGTCCATCGATCCCATCTGTAGATAAATCACCGACTTGGTAAACCTGTCCATTATAGGTATATCGGTAAGAAACAGCTAAAATGTCCTGTGGATTCAATTGTCTATTTAATGAAATATAACCCAAGGCCCTGTTTATGGTATACTCTGATGGATTCAAAAGAACCGCATTTTGAAGCCTTTCATAATCTTCACCCGTCCTAAATCCTGCAGCAGCTAGTGGCTGATCTGCATTATTAAAACTTCTAATTTGTTGCGCTCCAGGCAAATCAGCATTTACCTTTTGATACAAATTGTTAGTACCGTTAGAAGGCACCTGCAACGAAGAGGTTGCTTGAGCTAAATTATTATTGAAGATTCTATTTCGCTCTGCTAAATCTGTAAATGCAATTATATTCTTTGTATTATTAAAAGCACCCTGATTGTTAGTTACATATATTTCAATGTCTGTAATTTGAATCCTAGAATTTACTCGTGGCGGCTCTTGCAATGCCTCTTCATAACTCTCTCTAAAAAAGTGGGACAAGAAAAAGTGCTTGTTGGTTTCATATTCTGCAGCCGATTTCTCAAACTCTTGTGTCTGGGCTCCACCTTTCACTTCAATAGATTTTCGTTCTCCTTTTTCTTGAGAGAATATAGAGGTAACTCTTAATCGACCAAACTGCAATTCGGTTTTTATTCCAAATAAGGTTTGACTACCATTTATGAGTGAACTTTGCAGCGGTAATGAAACGTTTCCTGCCTCAATTTTTTGAATAATTTCATCCTCATAACCAGTATATTCTAGCTTTGTTTGATTCTCGAAATCAAACGTGGCTTCAGTATTATAACTTGTGGAAAGTTTCAATTTTTCACCAATGTTTCCAATCACATTCAATTGGATTCGCTGCTGAAAATCAAAGGAACTTGTTCGTCGCTGACGTTCCGGTATAATTGGATTGTTACGCCTAGATACATTAACCCCAAATGACAACTCTGCAGAACCTTGTGGTCGAATATCAATGGTATTCCCTCCAAAGATTCGGTCAAACAATTCTCCTTTCACCTGTAGTTGTGGCCTAAATCCCTCAGATCGCTCAATTGTTTCAGCATCAGACTTACTCTTCCAATACTCCTTCATTCGCTTTGTAGCATCGTAATTGGCATAATCTTCCATACTCATGTAAGTAGGACTACGATAATACTTCTCTCCAATTCTTTCGTAATAATTGTATTGTCCTGTTTCAGGATCATACTCAAACCCTGATTTTACATTGGAAGGAGTTTTTAAGTAGAGTGGACTTTTGTCCGTAGTAAAAGGATCACCACTATTGTCTCTAAAAGGATAAATTAAATCGAGTGTATCGTCGTCAGTAGAATCGATTGGAACACTAATCAAATAATTGGTATTATCCTTTAAAGCATAACTTTCGTTGCGGATTTCTTCTACATAAGGAAAGGTCTCAATAGCAGAATCGCCAGCTCCTACAGAGTCATAAATGACTCCAAAAAGTGCTAAAGCGACTATCGACCTAAATGTATACTTAACGCTAACTTTCAATGGGTATTCCTATACTATATACTCTTCAGCACTTGTTTAATAACTTCCTCAACGGT
The DNA here is from genome assembly GCF_055129545.1 of Acidiluteibacter sp. Lineage (NCBI taxonomy): Bacteria > Pseudomonadati > Bacteroidota > Flavobacteriia > Flavobacteriales > Cryomorphaceae > Acidiluteibacter > Acidiluteibacter sp. The sequence goes on from NZ_JBSRUB010000014.1 coordinate 95,899, forward strand.
TATTTCTGGAGAGGCCTTTAAAATTTTAGCAATAGACTTCTCTGCTTGAATTTTATTAAACCCGAGCATAACCAATGCTGATAACGCTTCTTCCTTAAGTGTATTGTCTACACCAAAAGAAAAATCTGATTCTAAACTTACTTTTGAGAGTTTGTCTTTCAAATCAATTACAATTCGCTGAGCAGTTTTGGCTCCAATACCTTTTACACCTTTCAATGCATTAATGTCATTGGATAAAATAGCATGGCGGGTTTCATCTGGACTTAAAGACGAAAGAATCATCAATGCCGTTGAAGAACCAACACCAGAAACAGTAATCAATAATCGAAACAAAGTGCGTTCACTTTCTTCTTTAAACCCGTAAAGAATGTGCGCATCATCTCGTATAGTTAAATGAGTTAACAACTTACAATTTTCATCAGCTCCTAACTGAGTAAAAGTTGTCAATGAAATAAAAATTCTATATCCTACTCCGCCACAATCAATCACGACGTAGGTAGGCGTTTTTTCAGTTAATTTTCCTTGAATATGAGCAATCATTAATCTTTCCTCGTTTGAGCGTCAACCACCGCAATGGTCACCATATTTACTATTTCACGAACATTACAACCTAACTGCAAGATATGTACAGGTTTTTTCATTCCTAACAAAATCGGACCAACCGCTTCTGCTTCTGACATTTCTTGTATTAATTTATACGCTATATTTCCTGCTGATAGGTTAGGAAAGATAAGCACATTTGTTTTCTTATTAGCTAAAGTACTAAATGGAAACTGCTCATTCAATAATTCTTTGCTCATCGCAAAATTTGCTTGCACTTCTCCATCTACAATAATATCTGGATGATCTCTGTGCAATATTGCTACAGCTTTGCTTACTTTTTTTGCTTCCTCGTAGTCTGAAGATCCAAAATTTGAGAAAGACAACATCGCAATTCTTGGTTTTATTTTAAAACGAGTCACTGCCTTGGCTGTTAATACAGCAATATCAGCTAAATCCTCTGCGGATGGATTCACGTTAATCGTAGTATCTGCAAAGAAAACCGGACCATTTTTAGTGTTTACAATATACATTCCTGCAATTTTGTTCACCCCTTCTTCAGTTCCGATTGATTGCAATGCAGGCTTTATTGTTTCTGGATAGTTTCGTGTAATACCTGAAATAAAGGCATCAGCTTCTCCTGCTTCAACCATCATTGCTCCGTAATAATTACGATCTCTCATTTTTAATACAGACTCATATTCTGTTAGCCCTTTACGCTGACGCTTTGCATACAATAATGCGCCATACTTCTGTCTTAACTCTTCTTGATCTGCTGCTTTTGGGTCGATAATTGTCGCATCAGCTAGATCTAGGTTGTTATCTTTTATGAGCGAATTGATCTTAATTAAGTTTCCTAACAATATTGGAATTGCTATTCCTTCATCTTTTACAATTTGTGCTGCCTTCAAGACTTTATAAGTATCTGCTTCAGCAAAAACGACTTTCTTAGGATTTTGAACTGCTCGTTCTGTTAAGTTTCTTGTCAATTTATTTTCAAGCCCTAATCTTCTACTCAACTCTTCCTCATAGGCGTTCCAATCAGAAATGTGATTTTTTGCAACTCCAGATGCCATTGCAGCCTTTGCAACTGCAGGAGCGACTGCCAATATTAATCTAGGATCTAATGGTTTAGGAATGAAAAAATCTCTACCAAAAACTAAATTTCTAGTTCCATATGCTTGGTTTACCACTTCAGGAACAGGCTCTTTGGCTAATTCTGCAATGGCCTTTACAGCAGCCAATTTCATTTCCTCATTTATTCCGGTTGCTCTTACATCCAAAGCTCCTCTAAAAATAAAAGGAAAACCTAACACATTATTCACTTGGTTAGGATGATCAGAACGACCTGTGGCCATAATAATATCCTTCCGAGTGCTCATCGCATCTTTATACCCAATTTCAGGATCAGGATTTGCTAGAGCAAACACAATTGGATTATCGGCCATTGATTTGACCATCGCCTTGGAAACTACATTCCCTTTACTCAAGCCCAAGAACATATCAGCACCTTTCATCGCATCAGCCAATGTATGAATATCCCTATCTGTTGCAAACATTGCCTTCGATTCGGTCAACTCTTTGTTGTCCTTACGGATAACACCCTTACTATCGCACATCACAAGATTCTCTGGTTTTACACCTAAAGAAAAATAGAGCTTAACGCATGCCATGGCAGAAGCACCTGCTCCATTCACGACTACTTTAACTTCTCCAATCTTTTTATCTGCCAACTCTAATGCATTTAATAATGCAGCTGAAGTGATAATAGCAGTACCATGCTGATCATCATGCATGATTGGAATATCCAACTCTTCTTTTAACCTTCTTTCGATTTCAAAACATTCAGGAGCTTTGATATCTTCTAAGTTTATACCACCAAAAGTTGGAGCTATAGCTTTTACGGTATTAACAAATGCATCAACATCCTTTGCATCTACCTCTATGTCAAAAACATCAATATCTGCGAAAATCTTAAATAACAGTGCTTTTCCTTCCATCACCGGTTTAGATGCTTCAGGTCCGATATCGCCTAAACCAAGAACTGCTGTTCCATTTGAGATTACAGCAACCAAGTTCCCTTTAGCCGTATATTTATAAACATCCTCCTTATTTTTCTCTATCGCAAGACATGGCTCTGCTACTCCAGGAGAGTAGGCCAATGACAAATCTCGCTGAGAACTGTAAGGTTTTGTTGGTATAACTTCTATCTTGCCTGGCTTTCCTTGAGAATGGTAATCTAGGGCTTCTAATTGCTTTCTATTTTTCGGCATTTTTATTAACTTAAGAGCCAGTAAAAGTAAGCATTAATGAAGTGATTAGAAAATTACTTTTAGTGATAAAACTCAAGGATAAAAAGAAAAAATATTGAAAAGGATTGTCATATTAACCGGCGCAGGAGTTAGCGCAGAAAGTGGATTAAAAACGTTTCGAGATTACAACGGATTATGGGAGAATTATAAAATAGAAGATGTAGCCACACCAGAAGCTTTTATTAAGAATCCGGCACTAGTTTTAAGTTTTTACAACGAAAGAAGAAGACAAATGAAAAGTGCTGAGCCAAACGAAGCACATTATAATTTAGCTCGACTTGAAGATCGCTATGACGTAACAATCGTCACACAAAACATTGACGATTTGCACGAAAAAGCAGGATCCACTAACGTGCTTCATCTGCATGGAGAATTAAATAAAGCTGAAAGTTCTAAAAATCCTCGATTAATTTATGATTTAAATCACAATGACATAGCCATTGGCGATTTTTGCGAAGAGGGACATCAACTTAGACCCCATGTTGTATGGTTTGGAGAAGCTGTTCCTAATATGGAAAAGGCATTGCGAATTACTGCAGAAGCAGATATTTTTATCATCATTGGGACTTCATTAGAGGTTTATCCTGCAGCTAGCTTAGCCAATTATCCACCACCACATTGCATTAAATTCCTCATCGACCCTAACACTCCATTGATTCGTGACGAAAATGATTTTACGATTATAAAAGAAAAGGCCAGTAAAGGAACTTCCTTACTGGCCAATCAATATCTAAAATAAGATTTAAACTATTTTGTGATGATCAATTTTTGTGATTCAGTTGATTTTCCATCCAATCTAAAATTGTAAAAATAAATTCCTGAATTCAATTCAGTAGCAGCAACATTTACAAATCCTTTATTTGCGTTCAAAGGAATCGTTTTTACTTGTTGACCCAACATATCATAAATTTCAATCGTTTTAGTAGAGAAATTCTTCGTGAAATCATAAGTTACCTTGAACTGACCATTTGAAGGGTTAGGTCCAATTGATACCGTATAATCCTTCTTTGCAATTTTATTTAAACCTACAGTTGTAATCGCAAATTGAATGTCAACATAAGCTGAATCATTTGTATTAAAATGATCGAAAGCAACATATCTGAATGTTTGTGTACCAAATTCATAGTTTGGATTATTGAATGTTCCATTGTAAAAATTATTTGGATCATGGTACATAGAAAGGGTCTTGTTTAAGGAATCTTTTCTAATCCATACAATATCACTAGGATCATTATACCTAATTGGTTGAGAACCTACAACAGTAGCTCCTAGACAAGTAAACCCCCAACAAAAGTAGTTCGACGTGCTATCGACTAAGGGAGCCATTTCGTATCTTTTCAAATCTACACGAATTGAATCAGAAGTAGAATTAATATTTTTAACGTACATTTTAACGTCCGGCGCCAATGACAAATCTGCCTCGGAGAACCAGTATCCAACAGTTGTACCTGTTACATTAGCATTCGTTTTGGGATTTATAAATTGAAAAGACTGCGCAAAAGTGGCAAAACCAAATACTAGTCCAGTAAAAGCGAGTAATATTTTTTTCATATTGTATTTTTTAATAATGCAACAAATATAAGTTTTCTTAACTAATTATTATACACAGACAGAATAGTAGACAAAAAAAAGACCCATTCGAGGAGAATGAGTCTTTTATGATATTCTATATTATTAAAGAGTTTGTTTTACTTCCACCTCTTCGTAGGCTTCAATAATGTCTCCCTCTGTAATGTCATTATAATTCTCGATGTTCAATCCACACTCATACCCTTTAGCTACATCTTTCACGTCGTCTTTGAAACGTTTCAATGAACCTAATAACCCGGTGTAAACCACGATTCCATTTCGAACAATTCTAACTTTATGGTTTCTATTGATTTTTCCATCCAATACCATACAACCTGCAATAGTACCGACTTTAGAAATCTTAAATGTTTCTCTAATTTCCAATGTAGCAGTTACACGCTCTTCAATTTTAGCAGCAAGCATACCTTCCATTGCTGCTTTAATTTCGTCGATAGCAGCATAAATAATAGAATACAATCGGATATCGATTTCTTCTCTTTCGGCTACTTTACGTGCATTTACAGAAGGTCGAACTTGGAAACCAACGATGATCGCATCAGAAGCTGCTGCTAACATAACGTCAGACTCACTAATCTGTCCTACAGACTTGTGTATCACATTCACCTGTATTTGATCAGTTGACAATTTCAACAATGAATCAGACAATGCTTCAATAGAACCATCCACATCACCCTTGATAATAATATTCAACTCTTGGAAATCACCAATCGCAATTCGACGACCAATTTCATCCAACGTAATGTGTTTCTTAGTTCTAACACCTTGTTCACGTTGCAATTGAAGACGTTTTGTCGCAATGTTCTTCGCTTCTTTCTCGTCGTCCATTACTCTGAACTTGTCTCCTGCATTTGGTGCTCCACTCAATCCCAATAGAGAGAAAGGCATAGAAGGACCAGCCTCATTTATTTTCTGACCACGTTCGTTGAACATCGCTTTTACCTTACCATAATGAGGACCTGCCAAAACAACATCTCCCATTTTGATAGTACCAGATTGAACCAATAGGGTAGAAACATATCCACGTCCTTTATCCAATTCAGATTCAATAACTGTTCCGACACCATTTTTATTTGGGTTGGCTTTGACATCCAACATTTCAGCTTCCAACAACACTTTTTCAAGCAATTCTTCCACTCCTTGTCCTGTTTTCGCAGAAATTTCTTGAGCTTGAAATTTTCCTCCCCACTCTTCAACTAGTATATTCAATTGAGATAACTCTTCTCTAATTTTATCAGGATTAGCTGCAGGACGGTCAACCTTGTTCAGTGCAAACACAATCGGCACACCAGCTGCTTGAGCATGATTAATTGCTTCTTTAGTTTGTGGCATCACGTTGTCATCAGTTGCAATCACAATAATAGCAATATCAGTAACTTGTGCACCCCTAGCCCTCATCGCAGTAAACGCTTCGTGACCCGGTGTATCTAAGAAAGTAATTTTCTTTCCACTATCTAATTCTACATTATAAGCACCAATATGCTGAGTTATACCACCAGCCTCTCCGGCAATTACATTTGCTTTTCGAACGTAATCCAATAATGAAGTTTTACCGTGATCTACGTGTCCCATCACAGTAACAATAGGACAACGCTCTATTAAATCCTCAGGATTTTCTATTTCTTCTTCAACAGATTCTTGATCTTCAGAATCTACAAATTCAGTTTCAAATCCAAATTCTTCAGCTACAATTGAAATCGTTTCAGCATCTAATCTCTGGTTGATAGAAACAAATAATCCCAAACTCATACAAGCTGAAATTACTTCGTTTACACTCACATCCATCATTGATGACAAATCGTTTGCAGTAACAAATTCTGTTACTTGCAATACTTTCATTTGTGCTTCTTGTTCTTCGATGTCCTTTTGAGTTTGCTCACTTGCAGCATCTCTTTTTTGACGTCTATATTTAGCACCTTTTGATTTCGAGGTATTCCCTTGAAGTCTAGCTAATGTTTCTTTTACTTGATTTTGAATGTCCTTTTCAGTCAATTCAGGCTTATCTTCTCTTTTCTTACCACCAGTACTAAGACCGCCACCTTTGGCGCCTCTTGGTCCTTTTCCTCTTCGAGCATCTTTTTCTTGAGCCGTTTCTTGAGGTGTATTAATTCGCTTTCTACGTTTGCGTTTTGGCTTTTCTGTTTCTTTCTTATCAGAAGATGAAGCAACTGGTTTTTTTACAGGCTTCGTAGGCAACTCAATCTTACCAAGCACCTTAGGCCCGTCCAGTTTTTCATAAGAAGTTTTTATTTCTTCTCTCTCTTTTGGAGCTTCTTTTACAGGAGCTACCTCCTCAACTTTAGCAGCCTTCGTTTTGTCAGCAGCCACTTTTTCTTTGTCTGCTTTCTCTTTCGCCTTTTGCTCTTCGGCCTTTTTATGTCGAATGGTTTCCTCTTTCGCTAATCGATCAGCTTCTTCTTTGGCTTTTTTCTTTGCTTCAGCGGTTTCCTTTTCTTTGTCCTTTTTAGACTTTTTGTCAGGACGAGTCTTTAAATTTAACTCATCTAGATTAATTTTTCCCAACACCTTTGGACCACCAGTATCTTCATCAGAAACAGGAACCTCCTCCATCTTGATAGCTTTAGAAGCCGGCTCGACTACTTTTGGCGCTTCATCTTTCGGTGTTTCTTTAATTTCCTCTTTCGGAGCAGCTTCTTTTACGGAAGCTTCAGGAACTTCCTTCTTTGGTTCCACTGCTACATTAGCAGGAGAAACATTCTTAATCAAAATACCTTGATCGTCGTCGTCATCATCTTCGTCTTCTTCATCAGCAGCAGCAGCTTTTGGCGCTTCTTCTTTTGAATCAAGACTAATTTTAGCACGCTCATTTGTAGGTAGCGTTACTTTTTCAGACTCTTCTTTGGCACTTTTCTCAGATTGAAACTCATTGGAAAGAATCTCATAAGCAATATTGTCAATCTTCGTATTGGGATTGCTCTCAATAGAGATATTCTTAGAAGACAAGAAATCTACAATGGTGGAAATACCAACATTTAGCTCTCTTGCAACCTTACTTAATCGTTTCGTTATAACCTTATCAGACATATTGTTTTCGTCCTATTTTTTACAAATTTAAAAAATCTCTTGCTTCTTTCCTGCATTTGCAAGGAGACTATTCAAACTCAGATTTCAAAATGCTTCGAATTTCTTCGATTGTCTCTTGTTCTAAGTCTGTTCTTTTCACTAAATCTTCAACAGAAAGCTCTAATACACTTCTTGCTGAATCGCAACCAATGGCTTTAAATTCATCAATAATCCATCCTTCGATTTCATCAGAGAATTCATCCAAAGCAACATCATCTTGTTGTTCTTCATCTTGATCACGGAATACATCAATTTCATAACCGGTTAACTTTCCAGCCAATTTAATGTTGTGACCACCTTTACCAATCGCCAATGAAACTTGATCTGGGTTTAAATATACCTCAGCTCTTCCAGATTCATCGTCTAATTTAATAGAGTTTATTTTTGCAGGGCTCAACGCTCTGGTAATGTACAGCTGTGTATTATTGGTATAGTTGATTACATCAATATTCTCATTTCTCAATTCACGAACAATTCCGTGAATTCTAGAACCTTTCATTCCTACACAAGCACCAACTGGATCGATTCTATCATCGTAAGATTCCACTGCTACTTTGGCTCTTTCACCTGGCTCACGCACAATATTCTTAATGGTAATTAATCCATCAAAAATCTCAGGCACTTCCATTTCAAACAAACGCTCCAAGAATACTGGAGAGGTTCTAGAAAGTGTAATAATTGGCTTATTATTTCTCATCTCTACAGCAGAAACAACCGCTCTTAGAGAATCTCCTTTCTTAAAATAATCGTTTGGAATTTGTTCTGTCTTAGGCAGCAACAATTCGTTTCCTTCATCATCTAATACCAACAATTCTCTTTTCCAAACTTGGTATACTTCACCGGTGATAATGTCACCAACTCTGTCCTTATAGTTTTTGAAAATGTTGTCCTTCTCTAATTCCAATACTTTTGAAATCAAATTTTGACGCAAAGCCAATACTGCTCTTCGTCCAAAATCTAACATTTTAACAGCTTCTGATACTTCTTCACCCACCTCAAAGTCAGGTTCAATTTTTATAGCATCAGAATAAGCAATTTGACTATTCTCGTCTTCCACTTCACCATCTTCAACGATTTCTCGGTTTCTCCAAACCTCCAAATCTCCTTTATCAATATTAATAATGATGTCAAAGTTATCATCTGCTCCATATCTTTTAATGATCATGTTTCTGAAAACAGTTTCCAGAATGTTCATTAATGTTGGACGGTCGATGTCTTTAAATTCTTTAAATTCTGCAAAAGACTCTGTCAGGTTTATCTTTTCCATTTCTTACTTATTTAAACGATATAATTATTCTAGTTTCTTTAATCTCATTCATCGGAATTTTATCCTGATGAACAATTAATTCTTTTTTCTTTTTCCCTTCGACTTTTTCCTTCGTCTCATACTCTAACGTCACTTCATCTTGATTGGCATCAATTAGCAACCCTTTCATTTTCTGACCTTCCACTTTAACAATACTCACTTCTCTACCAATATTTTTTACATATTGTTGAAAAACTTTAAATGGTTGATCTAATCCAGGAGACGACACTTGAAGTTCAAAATCATCAATCTCGCGATCTAAAGAAGAGTCAATATGTCTACTCATAGCCACACATTCATCAATGCTTATCCCATCTAAATGATCTAGCTCTACTCGAATTTGATTCGAAGCACTCACGGTCAAATCCACTAAATAGTTCTCAGAACCTTCTAGTTTCTCATCAATTAACGCACGAATTGTTTTTTCTGTAATCATGAATATACTGCTATAAAAAGAGGGGACATCAGTCCCCTCCAAATATCAACTTATTAAATCGGTTGCAAATGTACACATAAAATACATATTTGAATCAAGTTGCAGAATAATTGTGATTATGGGAGGCTAAACTTACTTTTGTAAATTACAAATCAATATAAATAATTTAAAACTCAATTACATTATGGAAGAAATCGACGTATCCAAATACCAAGACCAATTGGTAGAAATGGTTCTTACTTACGGACCAAAATTAATCTTAGCAATACTTACTCTTATTGTGGGTTTGTGGGTGATCAAATTTTTCACAAAGACAATCTCAAATATCCTAGATAAAAGAGAAATAGATGCCTCTTTGAAGCCGTTTCTAAAAAGTTTATTCAGTATGGTCATGAGGGTTCTTTTAGTCATCACTGTGATGGGTATGATAGGGATTGAGATGACTTCTTTCATTGCTATTTTAGGTGCAGCCGGTTTAGCAATTGGTATGGCACTATCAGGTACTTTACAAAATTTCTCAGGTGGTGTAATTATATTGATTATCAAACCTTTTAAAGTTGGCGATTTCATAGAAGCTCAAGGATATTCTGGAACTGTGACAGCTATACAGATCTTCAACACTATTCTAAAGACTCCGAACAACCAAGTAATAATTATCCCTAATGGTGGATTATCAACGGGATCAGTTACTAATTATTCTGTAGAAAGCACAAGAAGATTGGTTCAAACCTATGGAATCGACTATAGCGATGACATCAAAAAAGCAAGAGAAATTTTATTGAGAATTGTGAATGAAGATAGTCGCGTATTACAAGATCCTGCTCCGGTTGTGGTTCTAGAAGGTTTAGGCGATAGTTCAGTTAATTTATCACTTAGAGCTTGGACTAAAAACGAAGATTATTGGAATGTTAACTTCGAAACAACAGAAAAAGTAAAGAATGCGTTTGATGCAGAAGATGTAACATTCCCTTTCCCACAAAGAGATGTACACATGATTCCTGTGAATTAAGAAATAAAAACAAGTCAAAAAAAATAGCCCTGCGGTATTGAACCGCAGGGCCATTTTTATTTAACAGGCAATCACTATTTCATTACAGCGATTTTAGTTGTTTTGATTTCGTCACCTATTTTCAGGTTCACAAAATACAAACCATCGGATAAATCAGAAGTATTCACTTCTAAAATTTGAGTTCCAACATTAACAGAACCATAATTTTTAAAGCTCACTTGCTTACCAGTCATATCCAAAATAGTCGCCTCTACGTTTGCGCTTTTCTTCAAGTTTAAAGTCACATTTGTAAAATCGTTGGCAGGGTTCGGATACACTGAAAAGTCAACAGATGAAGCAACATTTTCTTTTGCTCCTACTAGAGTAGATAGCTTTGTTTCTTCTACATTTAAAATTTCATATTCATCCAATCCACCATTTGGATTGTAATAGTTGACAAAAGCAACGAATGAAATGTCCTTCATTTTCCAAGCTGGATTAATTGTTACTGAGTAAGAGTTAGTGTGAGAAGAGTTCAATGTTGGGTTGGTTGCAAAATAAGCAGCATCACCCCAAGTTCCGGTAGGAACTGAACGAACCACATGCTTGTGAACAAAACCAACAATTGGATTACCTTTCCCATTGTATGGATGACCTGCAATAGTATTGTAATAGTTTACTTGATTATATCCAGACCCCGTCCCAGTTACACTATCTTCAACCACAAATAAGGTTACTCTTAAATTTTGTGGATCAACTGGATAATCAACAAAATTTACATCTACATTTACGTTAGCAGTATTTCCTGAAACTTGACCTGAAATAGAAACATTACAGGGTGTTGGTAAAGCTTTTTGTGCATTTACTGCATTTACCCAACCATTAGTAGCTCTGCTAATTGCTACATCAGCTTCTCCATCGAAAAATTTTCTATCAATAGTTGCAGTAGGAGCTCCTGATGCAAATGCTGCTGCGTAAGCAGAGTGTGCAGGGATAGTCATTGCATCAGTACCAAAACCAGCATGAATACCCACAGCCACAGCTTCAGGAATTGTTGCTAAAATATTCTCAACAATTACAGCTCCATCTGGGCAAAATTGACATGGAGCGGTAGTAAATTCTTCCACTAACACTCTCTTACTACCTGAAGTCCCATTGTTTACAAAAACAGATTTTACAACAGTATCGTTATTTGCGACCGCATCTGCAACAGAATTAGGCTCAGAAACCCACACCTTAATATTAGTATAAACTCCAGGATTAGTCGCTGTCCAATTCATTGTATGAGTAAAAGACTGTTTTGTAAAACTTGGCAAATTCAATGTAAGAACATCTGTATTTACTGTAGTTCCGCCATCTGCTGACCAATTCACTTTTAAACTTGAAATCGCATTTAAACCGTTATTCTCGAATTCTCCAGAAATAACAGCGTTGGAAGCATTGGTATATAAACTATTCATAGATACAGATCTCATCGCCGCATCATTATTAACTGGTGTAAAGATTCTAATATTATCAATATACAATAAAAACATGTCGTTAGAATTGTTTCTCCATGCTAAGTAAATGGTATCGTTGTCATAAACACTTAAATCTACAGTTCTTCTGTTCCATGTACTATTTTCTGCAGCTACAGTCAACAATGCTGGATGTGCCATCAACCCTGCAACAGTAGGAGTGGTGGTAGAAACTCGTAATTCATATCCATCAGGATAACTAGGGTCTGCTGCTAACGCATCAAACTGCAAATAATTACCTGTACCTAGAATAATAGAAGGGGAGATCATGTAATCATCTGCTGCACCTGCAGGAGTATACCAAGAAGTAGAAACTGCAGCTAAATCAGACGCACTAGAATCTGCAGCAGTCACCCATGCTGCATTCACAAAGCCAACATTTGCGGCTGGTGTTCTTCCATCGGAGTTAATTAATGTCCAATTTGCAAAAGGATTTGCACCATTAAAATTCTCTGAAAATATAGTCTGGCTAAACCCACTATATCCCAAAGACAATAAAACAATTGAAAAAAAGTAATTTTTGATTTTCATACAGTTAATTTAAATGTATATTAATTTAAGATTAACAAATATATAGAATCCAAAATTCAAAACACTTACGAATCAGCATTTTTTAAAATCAATTACTTCCCCTCACTTACTTTCTTACCGTCTTTATATACCATTGATTTTAGCACTTTTCCTTCACGTTTCGCATAGTAGATAAACTTTCCATCAGGGATTCCATCTTTGTAATTCTTTTCACTAGCAATGGTTCCGATTTCATGATAAGTAAGCACCTTTCCATCTTGACGACCTTTCTTATAAGTTGCTTCCATTTCTTTATTTCCATTGTCATAAAAGTATTCCCACTTCCCCACTTGAATTCCATCGGCATAACTTCCTTTGTCTTTCACAGTGCCATTTTGGTAATAACTTATTCTTAACCCATTTGGCTTCCCTTCCTCATAGTTTTGATCCAATTCCTTTTGTCCCTTTTCATTCCAAAAGCTCCACATTCCTGACTTTAAGCCATTCGCATAGGCTCCTGCATATCGCTGTTTTCCAGTACTAAAAAAACCAGTCCACTCTCCTGACATTAAACCAGAAGTGTAAAACCCTTTATCCTTTGTTTGTCCATTTTCAAAATAGGAGACCCAACTTCCTTCTTCTTTTCCCTTGTTAAAAGCCCCTTCCATTAATTTGGATTTATTTTCATACCAATACACCCAATCCCCATCTTTCAAATCGGCCTTATAATCTCCTTCCTTCCAAAGCGTTCCATCTTCATAATAATACTTCCAATTCCCCGTTTTTTTATCTGCTTTAAAAGTCCCTTTACTAATTACATTTCCATTGGTATTAAAATAATAGATCCATTCTCCATCCTGAAGACCATCTACAAAACTTCCATCCATATCCTTTTTGCCATCCTTTAGGAACCATTCCCAGCTGCCACTTTTTTTGCCTTCAGCATAAAACCCATTGATGCTCAATACTCCATTCATAAAATATTCTCGATAAGCACCTGACTCTACATCATTTTCATAGGTTATTTCTTTTGCCAACTGTCCCTCCTGATAAAAATGACTCCACTTACCAACTCGCTTACCCGCTTCATATAATGCATTCAATTTAATAACGGTAGTCAACAAATGGTAAGTTTTCCAATTTCCATCTTTTAGTCCGTTTTTAAATTCACCAACTTCAATCAAATTTCCATTCTCGGAAAAGAATTCCCATTTCCCACTTTTCAGCCCATTTTCATAAAATCCTTGTTCTTTAATATTGCCATTTTCATAGTAAATCATCCATTTTCCACTGCCGTTGGCCACTAATTGCTGTCCTTTATTGGAATAAAAATCTTTCAAGATTGAGCCCTTTTCATTGTTATTGAAAATCGCTTTCATTGTTCCATTGGGATAATAAAACACCCAATCGCCCACTTTGTTATCTAAATCATACTCCCCTTTTTGCTCTAGCTTTCCTTCTTCCGAGTACCATGTCCAATTGCTATCTAGGAACCCCATATTGTATAAACCAGTCTGTTTTAGTTTGCCATTTGGATAATAAGATTCGAAAGATCCATCCATTTTAGCTTTGTAGAAATTACCGATTTCACTTATACCAGCATCAGCATAGTAATTTTTGAACGGTCCGTCAAAAATTCCATTTCTGTAGGTTACTATTTGTTTGAGTTTTCCATCTTGGTCATAAAACTTCCAGGCGCCTTCTTCGATTCCTCCTTGTTTCATTACTCCTTTGGCTTTCACTTTTTGATTGCTCCAATAATAGGTGGTAGTATCTGTTTGCGAAAAAGAAGTCAGGCAAAACAATAAGGAAAGTATTAAAACAGAAATTTTCATCATGATGTTATTTTAGAATACAATTGAGTTCGATTACAAATTTATCTAATTGACAAGGTCTGAATACTTGTTAGAGCAAAATGTTTTAAACTAACTTTTATTAATATAATTGCTACAATAGATTTTAGGTTCTTAACTCAAAGCTTCAATTAACGACAATTATTATATATTTACATGACTAATCACTTATCTCTATAATAATCAAACTAATTAACGTAAAACCTACAATCATGACTCCCACTGTACAGCATGCAAATAAGCTCAAGTATTTGTTACTCATTTTAATTTCTACTTTGATATTTTCATGTGACAAGAGACATAGCGACAGCACATTCACATTTGATTTAATTAATAATACATCATCAGACTTATATTTTATCGGCATTAAAACAATCAATAATCAACTTAATGAAGAGATTATAACTTTTACCGACAATCAAATAATGATAACCAAAGGTGCTCGATTTAGTAAAGCCAGACCAACTCCTATAACTTATGACTCACTAATAGTAATATTTAACGATACGGTGAGGGTAACGCATTCACCCTATTTGGACACTAAATACACTCTTGAAAAGAACATCTACCTAGAAAGCTCTTGGGAAAAGATTAACCAAGATGACAATCTATTTCAGGAGTTATACATTTTCAACGAAGCCTCTTTCCACGAAGCACTGAAAATAAATGGTTATTAAGAATTGGAGATAATACCTATTTGAATTAAACTAGAAATAGTGTTCTTTTACAATTCGAAATGGGAAAAACGATTATCATAGGACATAGAGGGGCAGGAGGTGAAGCACCCGAGAACACTCTAGCCGCAGTAAAACGCGGTGTAGAAGTAGGTGCAGATAGAATTGAAATTGACATTAGATTGACTGCTGACAAAAAGGTGGTGGTGCTGCATGATCGATCGTTGAGACGCATCAATGGAAGTATTCGTCGCATCAAAAACATGACATATAATCAACTAAAAGACGTTGATTTTGGGAGTCACTTTTCAGCCAAATTTTCAAATGAAAGATTACCACTTCTGGAAGAGGTGATTGAAGCAACTAAAGGCAAATCAACCTTACTCATTGAACTAAAAAACAGGAGAAATTATCACCCTGGATTAGAAGAATTGTCTTGGCAGATCGTAAAAGATATGAATGCTGAGAACGATTGCATTTTCCAATCTTTTGATGACAACTCCTTGTTTGATTTACGAGATATGAAAATCAGCTCACCCATACACAAACTGTTCAGCACATTTGTACCAATAAAACCTTATTATGCAGGAAGCAACCTACATTATAAAAAGTTCAAACGGTATGATTTTGTGGACGAGGTAGGTTTAAAGCAAGGCTACATCAACCGAAAAGTAGTCAACAAGATTCATCAAATGGGAAAAAAGGTGAACGTTTGGACTGTGAACAATCCCGACAAAATGAGAACCTTAAATGCGATGGGGGTGGATGGAATTATTACTGACTTTCCAACCATTGCCATACAAACCCTTCGATAACCCTAAGCACTAAAATTTGATTGTTTATTCTTGCTTTTAGCAGATTGCTTATTGCTTCTAGGACTCAACAATCGATCTGAAATTACGTCCTTGTAAAAGAAATAATAGATTGGAATATAAGCCAACAATGTCAACCAAATCACTTCTTGATAATTGGTGTCTCTATAAGTGTAGTAACTAAGGTATGCCATTACTGACCAAATCAATACATATCGATTACCATTCAAGAAAACTGCAAATAAAACTAAGGTAGATAAGTACCAAGGATGGACAACTGTTGCCAAAAAGAAATAAATAGTGACCACTAATGTTGCTTTTGAAAATATGGTTTTAAACCCTTTTCCTAGTTTTTTAAACGAAACCCATAAAATAAGTCCAAAGACTGTAATACTTAAGAATGGGCCAATTATTCCTATTTGATTGTAGGAAGTCAACCAAAATCCAACCTCTCGAAGCACATAATAGACACTTGCATTAAACTCAAAGTTTTGAAAATACAAGCCAATACTATTGCCGATGTGGAGTATGGCAACTTCAGAAATGTATGGGTAAAATAAAATAAAGCATGAAAGGATCACTACTAAAAAGTACTTCACTGACTTTTTAGCTCCTAACAATGGAATCAAAAGTGGCAATAGTAGCAATGGAATCAACTTCGTACAAATGGCAAAAGACATCAAAATTGCGGAATAAATCCATTTGCCTTTTTGAAGTTGGAACAGCGCAGCCACAATGAAAAAAATCATAATGGCTTCGATGTGCACATTACCTGTCAATTCTATTATTACAAGTGGATTCAATGCATAAATCAATACTGCTTTTCTCGAAATATTAATCAAGTAAAGCAGTTTTGACAACACCACTATGGTCCCAATTTCTGCTAAAAATATAAATATGCGCAATACCACCACTGAACCCAAGATATTCCCATTCCCAATATAGGCGCTGATCATAAATAAGTATTGACTAAAAGCTGGGTAAACGGAATAATATTCAGGCGAATTTAACCGACTGAAGAAGTCTGCGGTAAATCCACGATCATTTGAAAAGGTCATTTGCAGCACCTCTGCTGGTTTTTGTAGGTATGGATTTACTTCATTTACTGACAATAGGCCATCCCAAATGAACCGATAAAAATCATCGGAAAGTTCGGGTAAACTAAAGATAAAAATGAATCGAAAGGCAATGGCCATCCACAAAATTGGATAGTCATTAAACAGTTGATGGTTGGGTTGAAAACGAGCATCCTGCTTGCTATATGCCAAGTAAATATAACCTCCAAATAGAGCAATAATCGAAGGAAATAGAAAATACCATTCTTCTCGTTGGAGGTAATATGCGATCAAAAGATAGATGAGCCCTGAGCCAAAAACAACTATTGCCTTTTGCCAAGTCAGTTTCATGATACTGTTTTAAATGAATGAATTATGGAGGTTAAAGATACAAATCCAAATCCAAATACCAACATTATATGAAATGGCAACAAACCATAATCGTTATAGTAAATACCCAAGACTATTGCTCCTATAAAATAGAAGGTGAGCAGCAATTCAAGTAAAATCAATGAAGAAAGCGACTTTTTGATGTATACATTACTCTTCCAAGACTGTGTTTTATCTTTCAAATTAAATTTAGGCGTTCTGATAAACGGCGTTTTTTTACCAATATATCCTTCTATAACAGCAATGGCATTGTGCAATGAAAGCCCCATACTTACTGACAGAAATAAAGGAAATAAACTGAAAAAATACTTTAAAGCTTTCCACTTATTCGTGTAATGTTTTGAGATAGATACCCAATAAAAAACACCTAAAATTGGTAAAGAAAGAATAAATACACTCCCAATTTTAAACAACCACTGGTATTGTTCCATATTATTTTTTATGAAAAGCATCGGTACTGATAGTAGGGCGACCAAAACAATACAAATAAATACAGCACTGTTCATTAAGTGGAAGATGGCATTCACTTTTGTTCCAAACCCTAACTCTTTTGCAACTAAGACCTTTCCTAAATTCTTACGCGCACACTCTGCAGCTCCTTTTGTCCATCTAAACTGCTGCGTTTTGAGTGCATTCATCTCTGCTGGCAATTCTGCTGGAGCGCCAACTTGCTCCCTATATTGAAACTTCCATCCTTTCAATTGTGCTCTGTAACTCAAATCTAAATCTTCAGTCAAAGTATCCGATTGCCAACCACCTGCATCAACGATAGCCGTTTTACGCCAAATGCCTGCAGTACCATTAAAATTCATGAAGTGACCAGCATTATTTCGACCTCCTTGTTCGATGGAAAAATGAGCATCCAACCCAAAAGCCTGTAATTTGGTTAACAAAGAATAATCTTTATTGAGGTGTTCCCACTTGCTCTGCACCATTCCTACTTTCGGATCTTCGAAGGCGGAAAGCATTTTCAATAAAAAGTCTGGATTCGGTAGAAAGTCAGCATCAAAAATGGCAATAAATTCACCTTTAGCTTTCAACAAACCTTCAGCCAATGCACCTGCTTTAAATCCTGAACGATTCACTCGATGAATGTGCTGAATAGAAAACCCTTCATTAATATATTGCTGAATCTTCCTTCGCACAATATCCACTGTTTCGTCCGTACTGTCATCTAAAATCTGTATTTCCAGTAATTGCTTTGGATAATTGAATTTTACGACCGCATCAATCAATCGTTCCACCACATACAATTCATTAAACAATGGCAACTGAACAGTCACCATTGGTAGAGCTGAATTTAACTCCAACACTTTATCTGCGCCACGTGATTTTTTGAGGTAGCTATGCACCAAATAGATCTGGATAATGCTGTACGTAAAGATAAAACCCAGTGCCAATCCGTAGAGTACGATAAAAATAAGTTCTAAATGCATTGCTTCCATCCGACTACCTCCAAGCGTATTTAAAGATGGTTGTAATTATTTTATAGCCCGCCAAAACGGTTCCTTTAACTGTTCCTGAAACTTTGGAGTGACCAATTCTTTTCTTGTAATTTACTGCTACTTCAGTTGTCCTCAACCCTCTTCTAGCAGCCTTTACTTGCATTTCTACAGTCCAACCATAAGTTTTATCTTCCATATTCAAAGCTACCAATCGGTCATATTTTATTGCCCGAAAGGGACCCAAATCGGTATACTCCACTTTATATAACCAACGAATCAAAGTGGTCGCTAATCGATTTCCAAACACCTGTGGAATCGTCATTGAACCTCCTTCTCGGTCTCCTAATTCTCGCGAACCGATGACCATATCAGCTGCTCCATCAATAATTGGCTGAACCACTAATGGCAACTCCTCTGGATAATCAGAATAATCAGCATCCAAAAAAACAATGATAGTTGGTTTATTAGACAATTGGGCGACGTATTCCATTCCTTTCAAACAAGCACGCCCGTATCCTTGACGCGGCTCCTCTAGAACAGTAGCTCCCGCCTTCAACGCATTTTCAGAAGTAGAATCGGTAGAATTATTATTGACTACGATTACTTCTCGCACCCAATCTTTTGGAATGTCATTCACCACTTTACCCACCGAATTTTCTTCGTTAAATGCGGGTATGATTACTATTATATCGGGTTGCAAAATTTTCTAATTTTATAGATTCGGCTACAAGTCATCTCTCAAGCGCACGCCATCGTTGCCAAAAGTAAATATACTTTCATCATTAAGGCGACCTTCTTCAGCTCCATTTTCTAATTTTAACACCCCTCTTGGACAAACAGCCGAGCAAATGCCACAACCTACGCAAGAAGAACGAACAATATTCTGACCACGCTGAGCGTACCATTTCACATCAATTCCCATTTCACAATACGTTGAACAGTTTCCGCAAGAAATACATTGCCCACCATTGGTGGTGATTCTAAATCGAGATTTGAATCGCTGAACCAAACCTAAATATGCTGCCAAAGGACAACCAAATCGACACCAAGCTCTATTTCCTAAAATTGGATAAAACCCTGTACCAATAACTCCTGCGAATACAGACCCGATAGCAAATCCATACCATTCACGAATTTTATAGGTATCCATTCCTAGAAAGTGATTGTCTCCTGTAATGTATGCGTAGATGACTGCAACGGTCATAAAAATGGCAAATACCAAAACCGTATGAATCGTAAAACGCTCCAGCTTCCATGCTTTTAATGACTTGTCCGACAAATGCCTAAACTCATCACCAGCAGTTTCTGCCAATCCACCACAACCACAAACCCATGAGCAATACCAACGTTTTCCGTAGAAATAAGTGATCAAAGGAACACCAATAATGAACAAGCTAAAAGACCAAAACAGCATGAAATACCCAATGAACCCATTGGCCAAATATTCATCCAATCGCCATTCAAAAAACAAGGTATAATCTAATGGGAAAATGTTTTTCAAGTCATACGCTGGCAAATTCAATCGTGCTAAAATATCGGGAATGATAAACGCAAACGACGTCTGAAAAAACATCACTGAGATAGTTCGTACAATCTGATATTTGTTGTGGCGATATTTTTTGATGAAACGAATCCCCATTGTCAGAATAGCGATGGTATATAAAAATCCATATACAAACCACTGACTCGAAGGATTTCCACTTAATGATTCACTCAATGGATCCAACATCAACGCCCACTCGGCGATGTACATCGGATACCAATACAATAAAATGTAAAATAGAATCAGAAATCCGCCTAGTGTCATTCCTATCCAACCACGGCTTTTCCATTTACTGAAAAAGACGCCATTGTTTTTAATGCCGGCATGACCGATGTAACTGAATAAATTGGTCAATACAGCTCCCAAAATTCCTATTCCGAAGGTGAGCAAAAACCACAATGTTCCATTACTTTCAATTGGCCCTAAAGCGGATTTTTTTGTGAAGTAAAAAAGCAATTCTTTTTGATTGTAAATCACTTTATCCCACTCTTGATTTTCTTTATAACCAACATTTAATGCTTCTATTTCCGCATTAATATCGCTTACAAAAGCCCATTTTGAAGCATAGTTATGATCCACTACTTCCGCCAAAGCTTCAGTCAAAATAGTAGCTTGCTCCTCATTTTGAGCATTATTTAAAATTGTTTCTTGAGTCAATGTGTAGGAACTGATGAACAAGCTCCCAATAAATGCTATAAATCCAATAGCGAACAAAAACAGTCCGATGCGTTGAATAATTTTCATGTTTAACTGTTTAATATTTTAGAAAGTAGGTTGGCGATTCGTCCACTTTTTTTCATTTTTAAAACCAACTGTTTATTGAATTGCTGGTTGTATTGATCCAACAACTCTTGTTCAAAAGGCGCAAAAAATTCAGGATCGAAATTGGCCCCTCCAAAATTTTGAATCACCGTATCAATTGACGTTTTATTCTCAATCCAAGCATTGCACACTTCGTGACGCAATCGGATGCCGAAAGTATTTATACCTAATAAAGCATTGGTATTTTTATCAAAAACCAACTTCACCAACCGGTCTTTTCCTTTTTGTTCCCAACAAAATACAGCCTCGTTTTCTTTTGGCACATTCCAAACCCAACCATACGTTTGGTATTCAATTTCAAAAAACTTCGCGGAATTAAACCAGACACCAGGCTGATAAGCCATGCCCTTTCCTGTGATGGTTTGAGCAACGGTTTCCCCCATCATTTTACCAGTGTACCATACTTGCTCAATGTTTTTTCGATCAGTGGGATGTTCGTAAAACTCGGCGCAGTCTCCAATTGAATAAATGTTTGGGACATTCGTTCGTAGAAAATGATCCACCAACACCCCTCGATTCACTTTAATTTTGGAGTCCTTTAAGAATTCAATATTTGGATGAACACCAACTGTCAGTCCTAACAACTCGCATTCAATGATTCTTCCGTCTTTGGTTTTGATCGCCTTCACTTGTCCATTCCCGTCATCTATTACTTCATCCAACTCTGTGTTGAATTCTATCTTCACTCCATTTGATTGGATGTGATTGGAAATTAATTCTCCTTCCTCTTTGGGTAAAATTCCTCCCCAAAAACGTTCTTCTCGAACTAAAAAAGTAACTTCAATGTCTCGCGTCTTCAGCATCTCAGAAAGCTCTACTCCTATCAAACCACCGCCTACAATGACTGCATGTTTGGTTCTTTTTACGTTTTCTTCCAACAACTCTAAATCTTGCCAAGAATACAATCCTTGCACTCCTTTTAAGTCTTGCCCTTTCCACCCAAACTTATTTGGCGCACTTCCCGTGGCTATAATCAAGTCGTCATATTGGATGGACTCACCGTCTGAAAATACCACACAGTTTGAGTCAGCATCTACTTTTTCTACCCAACCAAATTTTAAATCAATTCGATTCTTTTTCCAAAATCCATCTTCGTAAGGCTTAATGTTTTCATATTTCATATGCCCCATAAAAACATACATCAATGCAGTTCGAGAGAAAAAATGCTCCGTCTCTCCTGAGATGATCGTGATTTTAGATTCTGATTTTTTGCGAATATGCCGTGCAGCAGTGACTCCTGAAATTCCGTTTCCAATAATGACTATGTGACGCATACTTGTTTATTTATTGCAAAGAAAAGGGGAATGTTTATTATTTACTGTCATTTTACAGACCAAATGCGGTGCAAAATGTTATTTTATTAAATTCAAACTAAAGCTATAAATATTGTAATCAAACACTACTCTTAGCTTATGTTCATTTGGCTTGATCCAAAATGAACCAAAAAATCAAGTCTTTGAATAAAAGAAATTATCTCTCTTTATGAAACTCAAGATCGGCGCAGTGATTTCCTCTTAAAATCGGAACTTCTCCGTCTCTCTAAAGTTTCACCTTGAGCTATAATTCATTTTCTTCAAGGACAATCATCAAAGTCATCGATATAAGTATATCTTTAATTGGAAGAACTCATATTGCTATGAGCTTCTTAAAACACAAAATCTAACTTTTATCTGACAACATTGATTATTTTTATAAACTGCAATATAACATTTTTAACCACTCCTGAATTCTTATCATTGCATTATGATTAAAACATTTTCTCCAAAATTATTTTTAGCTTTTATCCCAATTTTAATTGGCATCATATACTTCCAATCTACTGATTACAATTACTTAATCAACTACGATGACGACGTATTGATTTTCAATAATCAATACGTTCAATCGTTGAGTTGGGAAACAATTCAAGGAGTTTTTTCAAATTTCATCGAAGGATTGTACCACCCAATTACGACATTATCTTGGGCGTTGGATTGGAAAATTGGAGGCGGAGAACCTTTTGTTTTTCACCTCACCAATATATTGTTCCATATTTTGAATTCCTTTTTGGTGTACTATTTTATCCGAAAGATCAATTCAAATGCTTTCCTTCCAATTATCGCGGCTTTACTTTTCGCTGTGCATCCCATGAGTGTGGAGAATGTGGCTTGGTTGAGTAGCCGAAAAGATTTGTGTTACGCCTTTTTCTTTCTGTTGGGATTAATCGTTTATGCCAAACGAAACCATCAAGAATCTCCGACATTGAGCTATGTCTTGAGTCTCGTATTTTTCTTGCTCGCGCTGTTTAGTAAATCGGCGGCAGTGACTTTTCCTATTGTTTTGCTGATTATTGATTACTACCAAGATCGAAAGCTATCTTTCAAAACCATCTTAGAAAAAGTGCCATTTTTTGCACTTTCACTTCTTTTCGGAATCATTAATATCAAGGCGCAACAGTCCATCGACTTTATTCAAAGCATGCAGGAATATTCCATTTTTGAACGAATCTCAATGGTGAGTTATTCCATATTGTTTTATCCACTAAAAAGTCTTCTTCCATTTGATCAATCTGCGAAGTATTTCTACCCTCTAGCAGGTCAATTGGAATGGATTTATTTCGCTGCTCCATTTGCATTGATGGCATTGGTGGCGGCTATTTTCTTTATAGGCAGAAAAAACAAACTACTCATTTTCTCAAGTTTGTTTTATTTAGTGAATATTCTATTGATTGTAAAGATACTCCCAACAGGAAACGACATCGTAAATGAACGTTACGTGTACATCGCCAACATCGGTTTATTCTTGCTGATTGGACAGTTTATTGTATCCCTCGCCACCAAAATCAATGCTAAAAAAGTAGGACCTGCTATCGGAGGAATAACGTTTATCTTAATTTCATTTTATTCAATAAAAGCCTATAACCGAGTGGAAGTATGGGAAAGCAGCGAAAAATTGTGGACGGATGTTATTTTCAACTATCCAAAAGAAGCCATTCCTTACAACGAAAGAGGACAAGCACTTTACCTCAACAACAATTACGATGCGGCATTTTTAGACCTAAACAAAGCACTAGAAATTAATCCAACTTTAGATTTAGCCTACACCAATCGAGCTAACATTTATTTGAATAGAAATGAAGCCAAAAAAGCATTGGAAGATTACAACAAAGCCATAGAATACAAAGGAGCCGATGCATTGATTCTGGCGAACCGTGGAATGGCAAATGCCAATTTGGGAAACATAGAGGCCGCATTAACCGACTTTAATGAAAGCTTAAAACTAGACTCATTAAATGCAGAAGCATACAACGGAAGAGCCATCGCCAAGGCACAAACGGAAGACTATAAAGGTGCAATTATAGACTTTAGCAAATCACTTGAGATCAAACCCAACCAACATTCGGTGTACAAGAATAGAGCGTTGGCTCATTTCTACTTAAAAGAGTACGAAAAAGGCATCGCCGATTTGGATCGCACTCAGGAATTAGAACCGATGGAAGATCGAAAATACGTCATCTACAAAGGGCGTCAGTTGACCAACATTGGTGCGTTTGATTATGCATTGAAGCATTTCGATGACGCCATAAAAACCAACCCTAAAAATGCTGAAGCGTTGTATTATCGTGCAGATGCGAAACTAGGAATGAAGGATTCTCAAGGGGCCATTGAAGACTACTTAGAAGTGATTGAAATAGTCCCACAAAATGCGAGTGCCCACAACAATTTAGCTAATGTATATTGGTCGATTGGAGACAAAGCAAAAGCGTGTTTGTCATGGCAAACGGCAACCGGATTGGGAAGCAAGGCTGCGGCGAATGCGCTGGAGAGTAAGTGTGATTAGGTTTAATTGTGAATGATTAAGGGTTAATTGTTAATTGCCTGACAGCGAAAACTGTTAGCGCGGACTTGCAGTCCGTGAAAATAAGCGTGAAGGAGGAGAATACTTTTTGTCCGTTTAAAGAAATCATGAGGATTCAGTTGGGATAATTCCTGTTGTGATTTTTAGCAGAAGTTGGTAGTTAAAGGAGCATTGACATATTAAACTTTTCAAAAGTTTGAAACTTTGGAAAAGTTGATGCCATAACATCAGCTTCGAAGGATGTTCTAAAAAAGTCTTCGCGAACAAGTTATAGTGCTAATAACGCCTTTGACTACCCTTCGACGATAAAGCTCAGGATGACAAAGGTTTTTGCACCACTGTATTAATTTAGAGCATTTCTATATCTTAGACAAATACTTTTATCCCCCTCCCACCCCCATAACCTTTATTTAAATTTGCACTATCTAACAATTGATTAGTTTTGCAATGCATTTCGATGCAATCAAATAATCATTAAAAGAAAACAAGCCGAATGGCAAAGAGAAAATTTCAACCACCTTCATCGATAAAAAACTATTCCAAAGCAATTTTGGACCTTTTTAGAAGTGAACCCTCAAAAATATTCAACTACAAACAGATTTCTAAGCGACTAAATATCACCAAGCCTTCTGTGCGTAAGATTGTAAGTAAAATTTTATACGAACTAGCCGACGAGGGTAAGCTAGAAGAAATAGACTTGGGAAGATTTATCATTACCAAAAGAGCTAGAGAAGTAATATTAGGAACCGTTGATATGACGGCTTCTGGAGCAGCATACATTGTTCCGAACGACGAGAATTTAGATGACATTTACGTGGCTTCTAACCGCACCGCCAATGCTATGCATGGCGATGAAGTGGAAGTTGCCATTTTAAAAGTGAAGAAAAGCGGAAAGGCCGAAGGAGAGATTGTACACATTGCGAAACGTGCGAAGGTAGAATTCGTAGGAACAGTGCAGATGAACAAGAGCTTTGCTTTCGTTATTCCTGACGATAGAAGAGTGCCTGCCGACATATTTATAGACAAAGAGAAATTAGGAGAAGCGAAGGATGGCGAAAAAGTAGTCGCTAAAATCACCGACTGGCCAGAGGGAGCAAAAAATCCGTTTGGTGTGATCATCAAGGTGCTTGGAATGCCTGGAGACAATGAAACAGAAATGCATTCTATCTTGGCAGAATACGGTTTGCCGATTCATTTCCCTAAAAAGATATTGGATGCTGCAGACAAAATAGATACTAAGATTACCCAAGACGACATCAAACAGCGAAGAGACATGCGGGAAGTGACTACTTTCACCATTGACCCTTACGATGCAAAAGATTTCGATGATGCCATTTCTTATCAAGAATTAGAGAATGGAAAAATGGAAATCGGTGTGCACATTGCCGATGTAGCGCACTATTTACAAGAAGGTTCTCCATTGGACAAAGAAGCTTACGAAAGAGGAACTTCGGTTTATTTAGTAGATCGAGTAATTCCGATGTTGCCAGAGGTGCTGTCGAATTTTGCTTGCTCATTGCGACCAAATGAAGACAAATTGTGTTTTTCTGCCGTTTTCGAAATGGATAAAGAAGGAAATGTTTCCAACGAATGGTTTGGCCGAACGGTGATTCATTCTGACAGACGTTTTACTTACGAAGAAGCACAAGAACGCATTGAATCAGGAAATGGAGACTATTCTGACATCATCTTAAAATTAGATGGAGTAGCCAAAAATTTGAGAAAAGAGCGTTTTAAACATGGATCGATCGACTTTCATTCATTAGAAGTGAAGTTCGAATTGGACAAAGATGGAAAACCAATTGGCGTTTTCTTGAAAGAACAAAAAGATGCACATCGATTGATAGAAGACTTTATGCTGTTGGCCAACAAAAAGGTGGCAGCGTTTGTTGGAATGGAGAAACAAAAAACGAATAAAAAACCATTTGTTTATCGGATTCACGAAAGTCCAGATCCAGAGAAATTAGAATTATTTGCAGGATTCATCAAGAAGTTCGGATATGGAATTGACATTACTTCCCCGAAAGGAGTGAGCAGAACCATGAATAAATTGATGGAAGACGTGAAAGGAAAAGGCGAGGAACAATTGATTTCTCAGTTGGCTATCAGAACCATGTCTAAAGCGGTTTATTCCACCGATAATGTAGGTCATTACGGATTAGGATTTAAATATTACACTCACTTTACTTCACCAATTCGTCGTTATCCAGATGTAATGGTGCACCGATTATTGCAACATTACCTGGACGAAGGAAAAGCGGTAAACGAACAAGTTTTGGTTGAGCAATGTAAATATACCTCAGACCGAGAAAAGTTAGCCACTGAAGCAGAACGAGCTTCGATTAAATACAAGCAAGTGGAATTCATGAAGGACAAAATTGGTGAGATCTACACTGGAGTAATTTCTGGCGTAAGCGATTTCGGAATTTTTGTGGAAATCATAGAGACCAAATGTGAAGGTTTAGTCCGCTTAAAAGCGATGACTGACGATCATTATATCTTCGATGAGAAAGACTTCGCAGTCAAAGGTAAGCGAAAAGGCACAGTACTTCGCATGGGAGATGAAGTTACTATTAAGGTTTTGAAAGCTGATTTAACGAAGAAACAACTTGATTTTGATTTGATTGACTACTAAATAAAATTTATTTCATTTATTATGCTTACATATCAATTTTTTCTCTAATTTTGCCCGCCAATTTAAGAGGAAGAAGAAATGAATGAATTTGACTTCAGAGAAATCGCGACAGCAAGCATGGTTTTGTTTGCTGTTATCGACATAGTAGGATCGGTTCCTATTATCATTGATCTGCGTCAGAAAGTAGGAAAGATAAAATCTGAAAAGGCGAGTATTGTTGCTCTTTTCATCATGATTGCTTTCTTATTCATCGGAGAGTCTATTTTGAGTTTGATCGGCATCGACGTGAGTTCGTTTGCTATTGCAGGATCATTCATCATTTTCTTTTTGGCTCTGGAAATGATTTTAGGAATCCGTTTGTACAAGGACGACATTCCTGAGACTGCTTCTATCGTGCCGATTGCATTTCCTTTGATTGCGGGAGCAGGAACAATGACCTCTTTACTTTCGTTGAGAGCAGAATTTGCAACTATTAACATAGTCATTGCAATATTTCTAAATATGGTCGTTGTATATGCAGTGCTAAAATCCTCTAGTTTGATTGAGCGAGTGCTTGGTCCAGCTGGAATAGCAGTTTTAAGAAAGATATTCGGGATAATCTTATTGGCAATAGCCGTTAAGTTATTCAGAACCAATATGGGGGTATAATAGTTAGTTAGATTAGTTAGTTAGATTAGTAGTTTTTAGTGTAAAAAAACAGCCGTAGTTCGCCCCCGTTCTGCGGCTGTTTTATTTAAGGGGTATTAGGCCACATTTTTATTGCTGTATAATTTTATCTTCTTCAATTCCTCTTCCTTTTTTTCTCTCTCTTCTTCAATGTCATAATCATCCTGAAGCCCTAACCAGAACTTAGCAGAATTTCCAAAGTAAATACTTAATCGCAATGCTGTATCCGCAGTAATTCTGCGATTCCCTTTTATAATTTCTGAAATACGGGTCTGCGGAATCTGACAGTCTTTAGAAAGCCGATAAGCAGAAATTTGCAATGGCTCTAAAAATTCGAAGTTTAATACTTCACCCGGATGTATATTTTTTAGCTTTTCCATATTGTTGTGTTTTTAATGATAGTCAGTTATTTCTACGTCGTTTGAATTACCGTTAGTCCATTTAAAAATTATACGCCACTGTTTATTAATTCTTATGCTGTAAAAATCAGCCAAATTTCCAGCCAATTTTTCTAAACGGTTTGAAGGAGGTATTCTAAGATCAATTATATCTTGAGAGTTATTGAGCATTCTTAATTTCCTCCTTCCAATACTTTGTATATCAAGAGGCAACTTTTTCACTCTTTCTCCTTTCCATATTTTCTCAGTTTCTTTTGAACCAAAGGATAAAATCATACGCTTAACGTTACTAACGTCAAAGGTAAGTATTTTTCCTAATTCTCTTATTCATTTCCACTCCCAAACATTTACTGGCACCATTCTGTTAGTTACCTTTGACCTTCAAATTTCAAGCAATGGCAAATCTTTTCAAGAACAAAGCGGATCAACAAGTCAAAATAGGAAAACCAAAGTGGTTGAAATCCAAAATTTCATCAGGCGAAGAGTACAAAAAACTCAAGAACATCGTGGATGAAAATAACCTTCATACCATCTGCCAGTCGGGAAAATGCCCGAATCAAGCAGAATGCTGGGGAGCAGGGACGGCTACTTTTATGATTTTGGGAAATACCTGTACTCGCTCTTGCCAGTTTTGCAACGTTGCCACTGGAAAAGGAGAAGAATTAGATCCATTTGAGCCGTTAAAAATTGCTCGTTCTGTTGAATTAATGAAACTACAACATTGCGTGATTACTTCGGTAGATCGGGATGATTTAGCAGACGGTGGCGCCAACGCTTGGAAAAAAACAGTGGACTTGATTCGAAAATACAATCCTGCCACCACCATAGAAACTCTGATTCCCGACTTTAAAGGCGAATGGGAAAACTTACAATACATCATTGATGTGAAGCCAGAAATCGTATCACACAATATAGAAACGGTGGAACGCATCACAAAAGAAGTGCGGATTCAAGCCAAATATTGGAGAAGTATAGAGGTGTTGGACCGATTGAAAAAAGGGGGAATTCAGCGCACGAAGTCTGGTATAATGGTTGGCCTTGGAGAAACCAAAGCCGAAGTCGTAAAAACCATGAATGACTTGCGAAGTGTAGATGTAAACATTCTGACTATTGGTCAGTATTTACAGCCTACAAAAAAGCATTTACCAGTTTCTGAATTTGTACACCCAGATGTATTTGCGGAGTATAAAACCATCGGAATGGAATTGGGATTCACTCATGTAGAAAGCGGCCCTTTGGTGCGCTCCTCTTATCATGCAGAGCGACATATTTAATTGCTATAAAAAACGGGCTTTCATCTTCGAAATAAACAATTGCTGCACTTCTTCCATCGGAATGGTTCTACCCAACTCTTTTTCTAATGATGTCACCCCTTTGTCGGTCAATCCACAAGGAACGATGTAGTCGAAATAGTCGAGGTTGGTATTGACATTAAAAGCGAATCCATGCATGGTAATGCCCATGCTCACTTTAATTCCAACCGCACAAATCTTCATCGGGAAATCAGTATCAGCGCGCAACCAAACACCACTC
This sequence comes from Acidiluteibacter sp., assembly GCF_055129545.1. Lineage (NCBI taxonomy): Bacteria > Pseudomonadati > Bacteroidota > Flavobacteriia > Flavobacteriales > Cryomorphaceae > Acidiluteibacter > Acidiluteibacter sp. Next base: position 125,842 of record NZ_JBSRUB010000014.1, read on the forward strand.
GCCTCAGTAATTCGTTCGCCCTTCAGGCCATAATGCGTCAAACAATCAATGACACACTCTTCCAATATTTCCACATACTGACGAACGCCCATACCAAAATGTTCCAAATCTAAAATCGGATAACCTACCATTTGCCCAGGCCCATGATACGTAATGTCACCACCACGATTGGTCGCCACATAAGTGGCATCTACTTCTTCAGGTTTTACTTTTAAATTACTGACATCTCCAGACTTTCCTAAAGTAAATACATGTGGATGTTCCAACAAAATGAGGGTATTGAAATCATCTATTCCATCCTGCTTTTTGGCTAATTTTCGATCAAATAACTCTTCTTGAAGTTGAAGCGCTGACAGATAGTCTGTTTGATTTAAAATCAGCTCATTGAAATGTTTGCGTTTCATAGGTTTCACAATAAAAATCGGAAGAGTGAGTTTGTTTTATTAATTTTCCACTTGATGAAAAAGACGTTCCCCATTTACTTTTTGTTGCTTTCAATAGGTTGCTTTATCTATTCTAATTCAAAAGCACAACAAATTGAATTTGGAACAAATTTACAAGTTTATACGAGTAGTCCTAATCGAATGTATAAAGAACAATTTATACCAGATGTGCTGAATAAAGCGGACTATACCACTAACATTACCTACAGCAATGTGCCTAGCTATGCGGTAGGCGTTTCACTCCGAAAAGCCATTCAAGAAAAATGGGGACTTTATTTCAACACTTCTTACGAGTGGATCCAACTGCAGTTTACAAACAATATACGACCAATTAATGAGCCCGAAATATTCGAGATCAAGCAAGAATATCGATTGCAATACTTGACGCCAAATGCGATGATTGGATATTTTTTCAAAGGGCATCGAAAAACTTCCCCCTACTTGAAAGTTGGTGGTGCTGCACACTTTTTATTGAATCAAAAATATACTTCTGCTCCATATGTTGAGAGCCCTTCCGAATTTAATTCTACCTTTGTTTCCCTCATGTGTGAATTTGGAACCCGATTATTATTGAAGAATAAACAAGCGATAGAATTGGCTTTCCTCATTGATGCAGATATTAATGGTTTTGAAGGCAGTAGAAATGATGAATATCGATTATATTCCAATCCTTCCACCTTATTTTCTGCTGGATTACGCGTTCATTATTTCCCTTTTAACTGATTTTTAAACTCTCATTTTTGCCAAAAATTACAATTTATACAGATGGCTCAGCCAAAGGAAATCCCGGACCAGGAGGTTATGGCATTGTTCTTTTAAGCGGCCAACACCGAAAGGAAGTTTCTGAAGGTTTTAAACACACCACTAACAATCGCATGGAATTGCTAAGCGTGATTGTCGCTTTGGAGATGCTGAAACACCAACCAAGCGATGTAACTATTTTCACTGATTCTAAATATGTAGCGGACGCAGTTGAAAAAGGCTGGGTATTCAATTGGGTAAAAACTAATTTCAAAAAAAAGAAAAACAGTGATTTGTGGAAACGATTTTTACTGATTTATCCCAAACACAATGTGAAATTTCAATGGGTAAAAGGGCATGCAGGAAATCCTCTAAACGAAAGATGCGACCGTTTAGCATTTGCGGCCGCATCTCAAGATAATTTAAATTCTGATCGTTGGTTTGAAGAAAACCAAGACCAATCTTAGTTCCTCGCCATTGACTTGGTGATGATTTCCAATATTTGCGAATTGGTTTCTTTTGCCTTCACCTCTATTAGCGCATCGTCTACTTTATTCAATATGCGTTGGATTTCTTTCTGCTGATTTTTCAATTCAGCCTTGGCAGTTTCATCAACCGTATTGTCTATTTTTTTAGACGTTTTCATTAAATCTGACGAAAGTGATTTTCTCATTTCTAATAAGGCATTCGTTCCTTCAATTCTCATCCACCATGCATTTTCAATGATGGCAGAATTCTTAAATGTTGGAATCGATTTCTCTTTTGAATTCATGCTTTGCCCTTTGATATAAGTTGCATAACCACTCAAAATAGCATAACGATCAAATCCGCTTACTTTGGTCATTGCAGACTCGTAGAAATTAATGTGGGCTGCATCTGTTTCCGTAGAATAGATCAATGAAATGGTCGCCATTACATCAATATTTTCTAGGTTTTCTAATTCTTTTGCTGCCGCTAAACCTTTCTCTTTATCGCTTTCGTACAATCCATAAAGAGAAGATCCTACCACGACATATGAAGAATCATTTAGTCCTCGAGTATAGACTTCTTTTACATCTCTCGTTTGCTCAAATTCTTCAATTAATAACTCTGTTGCGCTGGCTCTTACACTTGAATTTTCATCGTTTTTTGCCATCTCTATTAAGCGACTCCTAGTAGTTGCTAATTTTAATTTTACAGCATTTTCCATGCAATCAATTGCCAATAGTCGAATTCCCCAGAATTCATCTTTTGTCGCTGTCAAAATAGTTTGAATAGCCAAAGAGTCTTTGGAATCCATCAATGCAGTTAGTGCTTCTTTTTTGTCGTCATACAACTCCCCAACTTCATATAATTTGATCCATTCCTTTGTGGATTTCTTGTTGTCTTCCTTTTCACAAAGCAAATATTTCTCGGCATCAAAGTTTACCAATACTGGTGCAGTTTCTGATTTAAACTCAAAAATCTGACGCTTCTCTGTCACTACAATATTATGGCGTTTTACTCCGCTTTCAGTGTAAATATCCACTGCAACAGGCAATCTGTAAAGCGGTGTATTCTTTAAATTCTGTGTTTGCTCTACGGTCACAAATTGTAACTTTAAATCTTTGTCATAAGCGTAATCCAATTTTAAAGTAGGGTGTCCGCTAGATAAAAACCATTGGTTGAAAAACCAGTTTAAATCCTGCCCACTCACCTTTTCCATTGCCAATCGCAACTGGTGAATTTCTACCGCTTGAAATTTATTGTCTTCCAAATAAATCCTCAACCCTTCAAAGAAAACCTCATCGCCTAAAGTGGTGCGCAACATGTGTAATATTCTTCCACCTTTAGCATAACTGTGGCTGTCAAACATGTCTTCTTTCTCGTCGTAATAAAAACGAATCAAGTCAACTTGCTTGCGCTTCGATTCTCTCAAATAACTCTTTAAATCTTGTGCGTTGTGATAGTCAGCCCAAGTTTTACCATTCTTGTATTCTCTCCATAAATATTCTCCATAAGTTGCAAAAGACTCATTCAACGGCAAATTCGACCATGACTCACAGGTTACTAAATCACCAAACCAATGGTGAAACAACTCGTGAGAAACAACATCCTCTGCTGAATTATCAATTAAGTATCGGCTATCTCCTTGAGCAAACTCTCCGAAAATAACCCCGGTCGTATTTTCCATCGCTCCAGAAACATAATCTCTAACGATAATCTGATCGTATTTTTCCCACGGATATTGAACTCCCAATCTTTCTGAAAAGAAGTTTATCATCTCAGGAGTATGTGGAAAAATTTCTTTCGCATATTGCTCATACTTTGGCTCTACATAATAGTTCACACCAATGTTTTTCCATGAATCCTCTACAATTGCAAAATCACCCACAGCCATCATAGCTAAATAAGGAGCATGCGGCAATTTCTGTTTCCAATAATCAGTTCTAGTTCCATCTCCATTCTCTGTTTGAAACATCAAAATACCATTTGAAAGGGTTACATACTGCGTGTCAACAGTCATGTAAATTTCTTGAGTCATTTTCTCATTTGGTGCATCTATGGTTGGAAACCAGCAAGAGCTCGCTTCGGTTTCTCCTTGCGTCCAAATTTGCTTTGGCTTATTTGCTTCTTCTCCATTTGGATTGATAAAATACAATCCCTTATCAGAAGTAATAGCAGCACTTCCACCTTCTGCCAGTTCGTTAGGCTTAGCGATGTAATTGATCGAAATCTGATAAGTATCTTTTCTAGTATATGTTTTGTCTAAGCTGATTTTTAAATGCAACTTATCGGCATACTCATATTTCAATGGCAGTTCAGAACCATCTTGAGCAATTAAAATAACTTCTTTCACTTCAAACCCTTTTGCATCCAACACCAGAGAATCGGTAGGTAAAAAATAAGGCGTGAATGTCAAATGAGCAATCCCATATAAATAGGCTTTTGTCCAGTCAAATTTCACATCCAATTTGGTGTGCAATAAATCATTTATCCTAGTTTCGGAAGGTTGATAATCTAATTTCTTGGCCGGTGTAACGATTACTTCATCTAAGTTTACCTCTTCGATTTTGTTCTTATTCAACAAAGAACAAGATGCTAGAAACAAACTCGAAAGGATGACGATTGAACTTTTTCTCATTGTAAATTTTCTATTTTATGAATCAACCGTCAAAGTTGGCTAAACTTTCCCGATTTTCAAACTAATCCAATCCAACTAAAGGAATCCAATAAAAAAATTTACTTTTGTTACATGACACAAGAATTGACCGTCCACAGCAGCAAAGGCAAGTCGCATAAAGTTCAATTTGAAGATGCTACTTTCCAAAAAGGAACCATTGACGACCAGTCGTTTGAATGGCAGGTAGAAACGATTAATAGCAAAAGTTTTCATGCGATTAAGAACAACAAATCATACCGAATAGAGGTATTGGAAGCTGATCCAAAAACGAAAGCTTATTCTATTAAAGTAAATGGCAAAAGGATTGACCTAACCATAGAGGATCAATTCGATAAATTACTGCATAAATTAGGGTTAGATAATCTAGATTCCGCAAAAATTTCAGAAATGAAAGCCCCTATGCCTGGTTTGGTGTTAAACATAAATGTTGCCGTAGGTGATACTGTAGCTGCAAACGATGCTATTATGGTTTTGGAGGCGATGAAAATGGAAAATGTTTTGAAATCGCCAACAGAAGGTGTAATCAAATCAATAGAAGTAGAGAAAGGAATTGCTGTTGAGAAAAATCAAGTTCTCATCACGTTTGAATAATTCACCTAAACTAAAATCAACGAAAATGAACAAATCACTATTTAAAGTAGGAATGATTGCAAGTGCACTTTTTTTAAGCGCTTGTGGCGGCAACACAACAGAAAATGCTGCTGAAGAAACAATAGATACTACTGCTGCAGAAGTAATTGAAGAAACTCCAAAAGCAGAAGGCAGTATGACCCAAGACGGAATTACGATTTATCCGGCAGATATTGCACAAGACTTTCCTGAAGCAAAATTGATGTTAAACACCCCAAAAGATGGCGCCAAACTAAAGGCTGGTGAAAATCAATTTGATTTTAGCGTAGCCGATTATGAATTGGCAGTGCAAACTGGAGATGCAATGAATAGACATTGTGCCAACTCTGAAAAAGGACAACACATTCATTTTATTTTGAACAACGCTCCATATTTGGCGAAATACGAACCGAGCTTCAAAGCTGAATTAGGCGAAGGAAATAACGTAGTATTGGGTTTCTTATCTCGCTCATATCATGAAAGTATTAAGAACAGTACTGCTTTTGTTTTGAAGAACTTTCCAATTGGAAAAGTAGAAAACAAATTTGACGAAACGGCTTCGCATTTATTTTACAGCCGTCCAAAAGGAGAGTATTCAGGAAAAGATGCTGAGAAAATTCTATTGGATTTTTACTTAATTAATACCGAATTGTCTCTTGAAGGGAATAGAGTTCAGGTAGAGATTAATGGCACTTCATTTTTAATCGACAAATGGCAACCTTATTTTGTAGAAGGATTGAAAGAAGGAGAAAACACATTCCGAATTAAATTGATTAGCGCTGATGGTGGACCAATCGAGGGTCCATTTAACGATTCAGGCGACCGAGTAATTACAATTAAGAAATAGAATAAATTCCAATACAACAAAAGGCCTTTTCGTTATGGGACGAAAAGGCCTTTTTCATTTACACTACTACACTACTTATTACTCTTCTTTATTTATTATCTCTCTTTCTCTCACTAGAATCGTTTGATCCAATTGCTTCTGCAATGGTTTTAAATAAGCATTTTTTAGCAAGCTTATTAAAGCTTTCCAAGCTCCAACGTTGGTGTCATCCAGATTTCCATTGATTGGTATTTTAAATCCGATTTGATCTATTTTCTGATTTTCGAGTACATTTCCTCCCAAGCCAATCAAGGCCTCCCAGAGTTTCCCAAACACATTCTCTTCCTCATTCTTCCAATCTAATATTTTAATGTCTTTAGTCAAGGGTTTGAAGTACCCACTTAGCTTTTTATCAATCAAGGCCAACTCTGAATACAAACTTAACGTTCCGCTCTCCGCATCTACATTTCCATAGGCTTTGAAAAAATTATTAAGCGCCGGCAAACTGACTTCGTCCAATGTTAAATTTAGATCGAAATCGGGAACCGGTTTCAATATATTGATGTCCATCTCTAAATCGAATCTTCCTTCGCCAATGGTGCTGCTTTTCACAGTAACTTTAGAAGGCAAATCAGCAGTATAATCTTTAGAATTATTCAGATTGGTTGCTAACGCATTCATCCCATTAAAATAAATGTTCACTTTAGGTTCGCTATAGTCATCTATGTAAGAAATTTTACCATTAATTATTTCAAATCGATTGATTTGAAGCGGCACCAAATCCTTAATGGTTTGTGTCCAGTCATTTTCTTCCCCAGTTTGCACTTCCTCTTCGGATGATCCAGCAGCAAAATTTAGTTGTGGATTTTCTAAAATAATCTCGCCAACTATAGAACCATCAAATAGTGCTTGCCATTCCACAGAGATATCAATATTGTCAATGGCAACAAAAGGCGTTTTTATGTCCTTCTCCACACTAAACAGGTCCAGACCGATGATCTTATAAGCTCCTCTATATAAATGCAAGTCTACATCCTCAATAGATCCTTCATAGCCCTCTATCTCCGAAAGTACTTTGTTTACATACTTCGTTACCAAAAAAGGTAGTGCAATTCGAATGGCTACTAAAAGAGCCACGACTCCAATAATAATTTTGCTTCGTTTATTCACTGTCGGTTGGTTGATTTTGGTTTGACAAGTAGTTAGCAATTCATATTCCAACCGGACTTGTGAATTCTATAAATCAACATTCACGCTGAAATTCGAGAAGTTATAAAATAAAACATCTTTTCCTTTGTTAAACTGTGTGGAAATAATCCCACAAAATAGTGCACAGTCCAATTCGAAAAAAAGTCACTATAAATAGATGTGATCATTTTTTTGCAATATTGTTACGGCGAGCGTACAAAAGTCTGTAAACAAAAAGAGCCGCACATATTGTGCAGCTTTGTTGCTATTATTATTGATTCAAGAACCAAGGACCCTTCCCGAGAAATCGGGATCAGATGCGCTAACCCTCGAAAAACCAAATTATCCTAAACAAAAAGAGCCGCACATATTGTGCAGCTCTGTTGCTCCTCCTCTTGGGCTTACTTCGACTCCTTCGTCGCTCAGCATAAACTTCTTTTTTATCAAAAAGAACCAAGGACCCTTCCCGATCCATCGGGATCAGATGCTCTAACCCTCGCAAAACCAAATTATCCTAAACAAAAAGAGCCGCACTTATTGTGCAGCTCTGTTGCTCCTCCTCTTGGGCTCGAACCAAGGACCCTCTGATTAACAGTCAGATGCTCTAACCAGCTGAGCTAAGGAGGAATTTATTTTCTTCATTTACCGAAGTAAATTCTGGTTTTCAAAACTATTAAAATCTGAGCAATAACCGCTGTTATTTTGATTTTATTTCAATCTTTCTTTCGATTGGGGCTGCAAATTTATATAAAGTTTTCAATTAAACAATATATTTGCAAAAAAATACAAAAATTTAATTGATGAGTTTATTAGCTATTGGAACTGTTGCATTCGATGCAATTGAAACCCCTTTCGGGAAAACAGATAAAATCCTTGGTGGCGCTGCCACTTATATTGGCCTAGCTGCCACAAGGTTTGTAAAAAATGTAAACGTGGTTTCTGTAGTGGGTGGAGACTTCCCTGAATCGTATTTAACAATGATGCGAAACAGAGGAATCAACACTGATGGTATTGAGATAAAAAAAGACGAAAAGACGTTCTTTTGGTCCGGTCGTTACCACAATGACATGAATACAAGAGACACCTTAGACACTCAGTTGAATGTTCTGGAAACATTTAAGCCTGTTGTGCCAGAATCATACAAGGATTGCGAATTTTTGATGTTGGGAAACTTAGATCCAGAAATTCAAAAGCAAGTGATTGAAAGTTTGCCAAATCGCCCAAAATTGATCGTTGCAGATACCATGAACTTTTGGATGGACATCAAGTTAGATGCTTTAAAAGAAACTATCAAATTAGTAGATGTATTGTCTATTAACGATGAGGAAGCAAGACAATTATCTGGAGAGTATTCTTTAGTTAAAGCTGCTCAAAAAATCATGGCAATGGGACCAAAATACTTAATCATCAAAAAAGGAGAACATGGTGCATTACTATTTCACAAAAACGAAGTGTTCTTTGCACCAGCTTTGCCTTTAGAAGAGGTTTTTGACCCAACAGGTGCTGGCGATACATTCGCAGGTGGATTTATTGGATACATCGCACAAACGAAAGATATTTCTTTCAGCAATATGAAACGAGCGATTATATTTGGAAGTGCATTAGCTTCATTTACTGTAGAGAAGTTTGGAACTGAAAGAATTGAAAGCCTAACAGAAGCTGAAATTGACGATAGAGTAAAGCAATTTGTAAACTTAGTTCAATTTGATATTGAGTTAGAAAATAGCTTGTAAACTATTTAGATAACTAGTCTAGCCCTTTTTGATCATCTGATTGAAAAGGGCTTTTTTATTTCTATTCAACTCTATCAACAGAATCTACAATTAGTTTTTTAAGATATTATTTTTAAACTCTCTAATTATATTTATCTTTGGGAACGTCCTCAACATAAATCTAACAAAAATGAGTAACTCTATTTACAAAGTACTAGTCCCGACCGACTTTACTGATGTTGCAAAAACTGCAATCGATCACGCTGCAATGGTAGCTAAAAGTTTTGATGGAGAAGTCCACCTTCTTCACGTAGTGAGCAGTGATAAAGCATTAGCTGAAGCTAAAGATAAATTAGAAGCTTGGTGTGAAGAAGCATTTGCAGACTACGGAGTGACTACAAAATATGTAGTAAAAAAAGGAAGTATTTTTGAAGATATAGGTCAAGTAGCAAATGAAATAGGTGCCATGTTGATTATCATGGGAACTCATGGTATTAAAGGACTTCAGCACATTACAGGCAGTCATGCATTGAAAGTGATTAACAATTCTAAAGTGCCATTTGTAATTGTTCAGAGAAAAAAATCAAAAGGGCTTTATAAACAAATTGTTTTGCCAATACGATTTGCACAAGAAACCAAACAAAAATTATCAATCACAACAAGTATTGCAAAACACTTCGGTAGCAAGGTGCACATTTTTGCCTCTAACGAATCAGATGACTTCTTAAGAACTAAAGTAAACCGAGAATTAACTTTCGCTAAACACTACTTAGAAGAAAGAAAAATTCCATTTGTAGTAGAAGTAGCTCCTTCAACAACGAACTACCTTCAGCAGGTGATTGCTTACTCTAAAGAGGTAGATGCGGATATCATTGCAATAGTAAATAGTAAAGAAGGAGGAATTCTTCCTGACTTATTTAAAGGTGGCGGTGAGCAAGAAGTAATCGGAAATAATGAAGAAATTCCAGTAATTATCATGAACCCAACTCAAGAGTTTGTTCCTGAGTCCTTCGGATAATTCTAATGATTTTACCATATAAAAAAGGGTTGACTTTTAAAAGTCAACCCTTTTTTTATGCGCTATATATTGCTCAACTTATTTAGTATGATCGTAAGATTTAGCAGATTGAATCATCTTCTTTACTGCACTTTCACTGAATTGCTCGCTAGCAAAACTTTTAATCTCAACATTCAATCCATCTGCCTGATACAAGTAAAAGAATTGAAATTCAGGATCAATTCCACTGTCAGGAATGGATTTTTTCCAAAACAATAAGTTAGGAGTATCTTCAATAAACTCTACAGTGTAAACCTGTTCATCCATCAATTCAGCCTTTTTCTCTTCAATGGACATTGGCTCTTGTTGCAATTCCATTCCAAAACGATCACCTACTCTGATTTGTAAACTTCCCCAATTGGTTCGTTCAAATTCTGGTGCTCCAAAATCTTCATTTGGAAGAAAAATAGCTCCTTCAAAACCATTGTCTCTAAGATTGACCATCGTCATTCCTTCTACATTAGCTACCTCTTCAGTTGTTTCTTCTATTTGAGAACTAGATTCGCCTCCACAAGACCACATTAAAAGGGATAAGAAAGCAATTAATCCAATTCGTGTTAAATTTTTCATAGTTTATAATTTTTAGCAAATATATCATTTGCAACCATATCAACCAACAGCACTATTTAATCGTTACCCGAACTCCATTACTGTGTGCAGTAAATTCAGGCGCATACATGCATTGCACTTGAGTGATCCCATTAGAAAATTGCCCAGAAATATTGGCTCTTAATTCATATTCAAAAACATACGTCCCTTGACTCAAATAGGAGATAAAGAAGTTAGTAGCTGCATCTTTCGTGCTTTCGTAATAACCCAATCCATCTTGGTATTTATAACTTGACATTACATTTATTGGCTCAAAGCCCGAAGCTCGCATATCTTTCAAATGCACAAATTCTAAATCTCTATCGGAACGCAACTCCAATCGTACGATTACTTTATCACCAATTTTAATTGGCTCGGCTGCAGTTATCTTTTTGAGTTGTTTGCCTGAATTGGTTCTAACTTCAACAAATAACTCCTTCTTCAATTTTAAAGGTGTTTCTGCAAACGTAATCTTATCCAAATCTTCGAAATACTGCCAATAAGCTGCACCCCAAGCCACACCTTCGTTCGTTTTTTTAACGGTAATGTTTCCCATTTTTGGAGACACATCTCCTCCACTCCATGATTTCTTGAAGTAACCTGTACCAGCTTCTGTTTTTAATGATGCATCATTAGCTGGATCCAATTGCTGATCACCAACAATCAAACTCACTGTATTTTCCATTGTCAATACATCAGTTCCTTTTAACAACAAAGCATAACAAGCATCAGCTGTAGCTTTGGTCGTTTTCCAATCTTGAGTTTGCTTTTGTTTTAATAACCATATTTTTAATAATTCTACGGAAGCCTGATCATCTAACACCTCATCAAAAGCCTCTATCATCAACGCTTGAGTTTCTATAGGCGCTTGATTCCAATAATACCCTCTTCGATTGTCATTCCAATACATTCCCATTTCATCGTTGTAAATGGCAATGTCCTTTGCAGCTTTCATTATCTTTTTGGCAGCTTCTACATCTTTATAGCGATAAGAAGAAAGGGCAATCATTCCTCTCAACTGCAAACTATAATCCAACCAATACTGCTTCGATTGCTTATAATAATAGTCGAATGCGACTTTATTAGTCGATGAAATTTCTTTCTCAATAAAAAAGCTTCGAGCATAGAAATATTGAATCTGAAAAGAGGAAATGTGTTTTTTACTCAAGTCAGCTTTGTGGTTGATGAGTTCATCATAATCCTTTTTTAATTGAGCATCGAGATAAGTTATTGCTTTATCTAACATTTGGCTCAACTCCGAATTCTTATCGAGGTCAATCATGCCCAACTGCTTCAAATGGCCAAAACCACTTACAATGTATTGTGTGATGTATCGATTCTCTCTTCCGCCATCAAACCACGGCCATGCACCTGAAGAATATTGCATCTGCTGCAGTTGCTTTATTGAACGGTCCAGCTCTCTTTCCATCTTATCCAATTGGAATAACTCACCCAATCGTCGTTTGCGTTCACTCTCATCTGTTGCATTTCTCAACCAAGGTGTTTCTTGTATGACCAATGCTTTCAACTCTTGATTTTTCTCCAAATTCGATAGCAATGCTTCCGGCTGATACTGTCTCCAAATTTCAAAAACACGTTTAATTTTTGGATCTGAATTCGCAATATGTGTCGCGATGGTATTCGCATACAATCGACTAAATGTTTGCTCTGCACATTCGTAAGGATATTCCATTAAATAGGGCAAAGCCTGAATCGCATACCAAGCTGGATTGGAAGTATATTCTATTGTAAATCGCTCATTGGTTAAAGTGGTTGATGTATTATTCACCAATTTATCAAATGCAAACTGCTTGCTTCCTTTTCCATTCATTGGCAACGGCAATGTTTCAGTCACTAGCATTCGGTTGGTCAATACAGGAATCGTTCGCTCTTCGCCATCACTGTGCGTTTTGCTTTCGCCGATAATTTTATAGGTGATTGCTTGCAACCCTTTCGGGATGGCTATTTGCCAACTCACTACTTCATTTCCTTTTGAAGAAATAGTTATCATTTTATTCGCTTTATCGTTCGCCAATAAATTAATCGGCTTCATGGTTAAAGCATCATAAAAGGAAATATTCGCAGCTACTTCTTGCACTTTATCACTAATATTGGCCACCTTCGTTAAAAATATCAACGTATCTCCTTCTCTAAAAAAACGCGGAGGATTTGGCATTACCATCAACTCTTTCTGAGCCACAATTTCTTCTAGTGCAGTTCCAATTTTTAAATCGGTGGTATGTGCCATTGCCATGAATTTATAGCGGGTCAATGCATCAGGCATGGTAAAAGTAAAATCAACAGTACCGTCTTCATTCGTTTCCAAATGTGGATAAAAGAAAGCCGTTTCCCGGAAATCGGATCGGATGGAAGGAGTGTTTACTGAAGCGGAGGAAGTATTTTCTTTAACCACCTCTTCAATAGTTGCCTCATCCTGTTCCATTGGAGATCTCACCGCCATTGATTTGATTTCCTCTTTTGTAACGGCTAAATTTGATGAACTCATTAAAGCATCAGGTGTACTCTCACTCTTGCTACCTGTTATCCCAATATCATAACTAACCGCAGAAATTCTACTGTACATCAATCTATATACATCAAAACCAAAGAAGTTCAAACCTTTATAAATCAAAGAAGGAGTGGTTCCATTTTTTTCTAATTGGTAATAATTAGTCAAAGAAACATTCCGGTAGTACTGATCAAATTGCCAAGATGAACGGTTATAATTGTTTTGATAAGGGAAAAAGTTCCAACTGTTGGCTTGAAATACATCCAAACTTTGATCATACATGGAAGCCAACACTTCCGCTTGCACCGACTTTTCATCCACATCAGTTACAGTAAGCGACCAAGCCTCTTTATTTCCTGGTTCGGTTACATTTCTGAAGGTGCTCAACTTTACGTTCAACTGTTTGTTGCTGAAAGGCACAGAAAATTGCATCGATTGATTGAATGAACGGTTATCATAACCCATCAAAAGATTTACCCGAAAACCTCCTCGAAATTCTTCTTTCACATCAATTTCAATCAGTCTCTGCTCCTTTTTCAAAGTAATCCACTCTTTTTTGATCACTTTATCTCCCAACACTACTTCATATAGCACTTTTGCATCAGTCGCTCTAGAGCCAATTACAAATTGAGCCTTATTGCCTACCTCTGCTTTATTGGTCAGTTGCTTCACCCAAAAAACAGATGCTACTATTGGGCATTTATCTTTCACACTAAAAATCGTAAAATACCGCTCCTGCTTTATTTCGTCGCCATTCTCGTCTGTAGCTATGATGTTTAATTTATAGGTTCCACTCGCCAATTCTGATGGCAATTGAAGGATTTCATTGGATGAACCCTTTGCTTCTACTACTCGTTTTTCTATTCCCAACAAACTAGGATCAATTTCATTTTCACGATAAGCGAAGTTTGGAAACTGCTTTCTAAACTCTGCCTCGCTTAGTTGACTTTGCTCAGGCATTTTCCAATACCGTTGCTTGTAAACTCGATCAGTTAATTTCAGTCGTTCAATGGTATACTTCACCGATGCTTTAATCGATTCTCCTGAAAAGTTTTTGGTGGTAAATTGTATTGATTTAAATTCCTCGCTTTGTATTTCTTCTTGCAAATCCACTTCCAATTGAAACGCTTGCTTACTAATACTTACTGAAGTGTTGGCACTCTGTGTTTCTCCATTTAGATCGGTTACATCTGCCACTATTTCGTAGGTAAAAGTGGAGTTACTATTCGTTGGCGCCTTCGCTAAAAATTTCACCTCAAAATCTCCAGCAGCATTTGTACTCACTTTCCCATTCGCAATTTCTGCCTCATTTCTATTGGAAGGTGGAAATCGCCTCCATCCGTATCCATAATAATAAGGAACTATCTCTCTTCTAACAATCCTATAATTCACTTCAGCATTTGTAAGGTTAGCACCTGAATAAGCTATCGCTTTTCCAGTTGCGGTAATGGAATCATTTAATTTAAAACTCCCTTTCACAGGGTCAAACTTCACTTCAAACTGCGGACGTTTGTATTCTTCCACTGAAAATCCATGTTGTCCAAAACTTGTCTTCAATTGATAGTATCCAGTTAATCCGCCTAAAGGCAATTGAAAAGAACCGCTAAACGAACCATATTGATTCGCTTTCACTTTTAATTCGGCTACCTTTTTATAGTTGACATCCATCAACTCCACCGTGCTTGAATAGTTGGTATTTAATTTGAATTCTTTCCCTTTAGAATCAACTGCAATCCCCTTAAAGTAGACCGTTTGTCCAGGTCTGTAAATCGCTCGATCTGTAAAAAAGTTGACTTGAGTAGCCCAATCTTTTTCTACAGTACTGCGGTTATTATAACTATAGAAACTTTGAGAATATAAACTATCGCTCCCATTCTTAAATACAATAGAAACGCTTCTATTGTATGTATTACCAATTGTTACAAATCCATTGTCATCTGTTTTATAATTCCCAATCTTCTTTGCGTTTGAAGTATAATTTCTATCTTGATACACTTCCAAATCAACACCTCCAATTGGATGTCCATTCTTGCGGCTTAAAACATAAACTTCCAATGCACCTTTTGCATTATTCTGTTGGATAAAACTCATCTCTGACACCCACATTTCTGCAATAGAAATGGTTTCCATTTCTGAAAAATCGGCCTTAGTGGAAGAAATAATGTAGTAATGACCAGTTGGCAATCCTTTTTGAGCAAACTCTGTAGTGTGCTGTCTCAAGTCTTCTTGTCCTGAAAAGTTAGTCGTCCAACTATTCACCATTTTTGAAGCCAACAACTTTCTCTTTTGCTCATTGTAGTTCATGTTCTCCACTTTTCTTCCAAATGGAGAAACCACAATTCGATAATGCATGGTAGAAATATTCCGCCAAGTAGCATTGAATAAAATAGGTGTATTTGGCAATATTGCAGCTTCCATCTCTAGTTCATGAGATGGCCAATTCAATTGATTTAATAGCAACTTACATTGATAACTGCCATAGGTCTTGGGATATGATTTAATGTACTCTTCACAAAGTACAGCTGCCTCTTTCAATTTATACTTATGAATTGAAGAGGTGTCCGTATCATAAGTTTCCTTCCAGTAATTTGCGATTTCATAAGCTGTTCGTGCAGAAGAAGGATGACCGTTTAATTGTTTATGCAACTGCTGAATTGACTGATAATACAATACTTCCTTTTCTTCACCTTGGTAATAGGATTTTGCAAACTGCAATCGTTTAATGGTTGCATCAGTCAAAGCCGTTAAATTATCTTCCTCTAATAAAAAGGCAGTCCAACTTTGATACAATTGAAGCGCTTTCCATTCATTTGAAAAGGTGTCTGTCGTTTGAAAGACAATTTCTATAAATTGCTGATTGTATGCAAATACACTGGAATCATCAATGGTAAATACATCTATCGGATCAGGTAAGCTTGCTTGACCAGAGCTGTAAAAGTCAATGGCTCGTTTGACCAATAAATCATACAAATAGCGCTGAATTTCTTCCTCCTCTGATAACCCATTTCTATGATCTATTAGGATTGGCTCAAAATAGTTAATGGGCGTTCGTTTTAGCTTTTCACTTTCTTCTAGTGATGCATCAAAATGAAATTGCATCCGTTTTACAATCGTTTTTAAGTCCCACGTTTTAATATCATCAGTTGGCTCCCCTTGAATTTCTGTACGTTGATTAAATTTCCAACTGTTCTGTTGATAGTAATTCTGATAAATCGTTCCTAAAGTAGAGTGAAAGATAGCTGAAAGCGGATAACTGTATTGATTTATTTTTTGTTCTAAGTTGATGATTGTTTTCTCTAAACTTTCTTCGGTAAACGAATTACTCAACCTCGCGATGTATAAAGTTGCCTTATAAATTTGATTGTAGTTTTGAGCTTTTTCAGCTTTGTTTAAGATTTGCTCTACTTTTTGGGCAGCAGTTTTATCTAGCCCCACCATCAATAAAGAATCGACTTCAACCCACTCCTTTTTATAGTCATCAATGGACTTATAGACAATTAAATCTTTTTGCTCTGGTTTAGAATTGGTCCAAGCAACCAATCCGGTAAGTGACAAAACCAACCCCAATAAAATCAAACTTTTTAAGCGCATAATTGTATTTTTTCAATGTCTTATCAAAGATAGTTCCAATATTAAGATCTGTTTAACATTTTTATTGGAGCAATAAAGTAACTTTGGAATGCCTACTCAATAAATTTTTGACATTCTTTATGCTAAGAAATAATAATACTACCAACCAAATTTGCTTGTTAATCACAGACGATGATTTAGATGATCAGTTGTTGATGCAAAATGCGATTGAAGAAAATGACTGGTGTGGAGATCATCAATATTTTAATGACGGAGAAGAGCTTCTTCAATTTCTCAAAAAGAAAAAACCAAATCAACCTACATTGATTTTATTGGATTTAAATATGCCACGTAAAAATGGTTGGGAAACGCTAACTGAAATTCAAAATGATGAGATGCTAAAGCACATACCAGTTTTAATATTTACCACTTCCAATATTAAAACAGACATTGAAAAAGCCTACCAAATTGGGAGTAATACCTATTTTACAAAACCACATTTATACAGTGATTTGGTAGAGACCATAAGAAGTATTAAAGATTATTGGGGCTCAAATGCTCGTTTTGCAATTTAATTTTAGATCAGCCAATTTTTGGCAATCCTATCTTGTATTTTACTGAAAGTAGTCGGATTACAATAATTAACAAAATAGTTGAAACGGCATTCACTTCAAAAGAAACATTAAACTTTTCCAACAGCAGGAATAGTGATGCTCCAATAATACAAGCTGTCGCGTAAATTTCGTTTCTAAAAATAAGAGGAATATCGTTTACTAAAATATCTCTAATCACCCCACCTAATACCGCCGAAAAAGTTCCCATAATTACTGCCACAATAGGACTAACATCCAGAATCAATGCCTTTTGTAATCCTAAAATCGTAAAAACACCTATTCCAACGGTATCAAAGAAGAAAAGTGTTTTTCGCAATTTAAAAACTTGCTTTTTAAATAAGTAGGTTACAGCGACAGCTAAAATTATGATAAACAAATAATACGTATCTCTTATCCAGCTAACTGGAGTTGCTCCCAATAAAAGGTCTCTTATTGTTCCACCACCAACGGCCGTAATAAACCCCAAAAAAAGTGCACCAAATAAATCCAATTTGTTTTTAGATGCAGAAATAACACCACTAATTGCAAATACAAATGTTCCAATAAGGTCTAGAGAAAGGAGAATTTGATTCATAGAGTTACTTTATAGTTGAATAAATTGGAAAATTAAAACAAGATAAAATAAAAAAGCTCCTCAACAGACTGTCAAGGAGCTTTTTCGTACCCGGAGCCGGAGTCGAACCGGCACGCCCGAAGGCACAGGTGTTTGAGACCAGCGCGTCTACCAATTCCGCCATCCGGGCAAGATGAGATATGACTCAAACAGGGTGCGAAATTATTCATTACTTTTGATTCTGAAAACATTTTTCAAAAAAAGTTTATAAACAATCATGTATTTTTTGTGATGCGTTAATTAATTTGATAAATTTGCACCCCTCAAATACGCTCAAAATAGAAGGAAAATAAAAATGTCGTCAAAAGTTAAAATTTTTTCAGGTGCTGCTACAAAAACCTTAGCCCTAAAAATCGCTCAGAATTATGGGATTGATTTAGGTAAGGCTTCTATCAGCACTTTTAGTGACGGGGAGTTTCAGCCATCATTGGAAGAATCTGTTCGTGGAGCCGACGTTTTTATCGTACAAAGCACTGTTCCCCCTACCGATAATTTATTTGAATTATTGTTGATGGTGGATGCTGCAAAGCGTGCTTCAGCAAGAAGAATTGTTGCGGTTATTCCTTATTTTGGTTTTGCTCGTCAAGACAGAAAAGATTCTCCACGTGTTCCAATCGGATCAAAATTAGTTGCAAACATGCTGACTGCAGCAGGTGTAACAAGAGTGATGACGATGGATTTACATGCGGATCAAATTCAAGGATTTTTTGAAGTACCTGTTGATCATTTATTTGCCTCAGCGATTTCAATTCCTTTTATTAAAAGCTTGAACCTACCAAACCTTATCATGGCATCGCCAGATATGGGAGGTTCTAAAAGAGCGTATGCTTATGCAAAACATCTTCAAACTGAAGTTGTGGTTTGTTATAAGCAACGAAAAGAGGCCAACAAGATTGAACAAATGTTTTTGATTGGTGATGTGGAAGGAAAAGACGTGTTGTTAGTCGACGACATGATCGATACCGCAGGTACCTTGACAAAAGCAGCTGATATTATGATGGAAAAAGGAGCAACAAGTGTCAGAGCTTTTTGTACCCACGCCATTTTATCAGGTGATGCATATAATAGAATAGAAAATTCAAAGCTTACGGAATTAATCGTTACCGATACCATTCCACTAAAGCATGAAAGCAAAAAAATAAAAGTATTATCCGTTTCTGATTTATTCGCAAAAGTGATCTATAAAGTTCACAATTACGAATCTATAAGCGGGTATTTTATTTTTTAAAAAGTAGTATAAACGTTTTTGTAAATAAGTAGAAAAATGAAATCTGTAGCGTTACAAGCTTCTGTAAGAGATAGCATAAGAAATAAAAGCGCATTGAATCAATTAAGAAAGGGAGGAAATGTTCCTGCTGTTCTTTATGGTGGAGAAGAAAACATCCATTTAACGGTTGAGGAAATTGCATTTGGTAAATTAATCAATACTCCTGAGGTTCACATTGTAGAACTTGGTATTGATGGTAAAAAAGTGAAAGCTGTCATCAGAGACGTGCAATTTCACCCAGTAAGTGATAAACCAATTCACATCGACTTTTACGAAGTATTCGAAGACAAGCCTATTACAATGGGAATTCCTGTAAGAGTAACAGGTAGCTCTATCGGAATTAAAAATGGTGGTAAGAGAAGTGATAAATTAAGAAAATTAGTTTCTAAAGCACTTCCTGCTGACATGCCAGATGTAGTAGTAGTTGACATTACTAAGCTTAAAATTGGTCAATCTATTAAAGTTCAAGACATCAAAATGGATGGCGTTGAATTTTTAGATACTCCAAACGCAGTAGTAGTTGCTGTTAAAACTTCTAGAGTTGCCGTTGTTGACGACGAAGAAGAAGAAGAGGGTGAAGAAGGTGCTGAAGCAACTGCTGAGGCTACTGAAGCTGCAGCTGAATAATTATAAAATTTTCTTACAATGAAATACCTCATTGTAGGTCTTGGAAATATTGGGGCAGAGTATGAAAATACTCGTCACAACATTGGATTCAAAGCATTGGATGCACTAGCAAGTGCGTCCAATGCTTCTTTTGTTACTAGCCGTTTAGGCGATGTAACTGAGATCAAACACAAAGGCCGAACACTAATTCTATTGAAGCCTTCCACTTACATGAACCTAAGTGGAAAGTCGGTGAACTATTGGATGCAAGAGGAGAATATTCCTTTGAGTAATGTGCTCATCATTACAGACGACATTGCTTTGGATTTTGGCGTACTTCGATTAAAGCCAAAAGGTAGTGATGGAGGGCATAATGGATTAAAAAGCATTAACCAGACTCTAAACACTCAAGAATATTGTCGGATCCGATTTGGAGTGGGCAATGATTTTGGTAGAGGACAACAAGTTCAATATGTATTGGGCGAATGGTCAAAAGATCAACAACTGGATCTACCAGAACGATTGGATCAAACTGTAAAAATGATTTTGGCTTTCACTACTACAGCCGTTCAGCGCGTAATGTCCGATTTTAACGGAAAGTAGAAATCTGAAAAGAATCTGCATCCATTCCAACAGGGAATTTAGCTCTAAATTCTTCCAAATTATCTTTTCTTAAAAGTACCGTTTGTATTCCAACACTTTCAAATGGCTCGTTCAGGTATTCTCCCTTCGCATCTATTACGGTAGAATGTCCATTGTATTCTATGTTGTTACCATCAAACCCAGTTCGGTTTACACCAACAACGTAGGCTTGATTTTCAATTGCTCTAGCCAATAATAATTTGTCCCAAGCTCCAACCCTTGCAGCAGGCCAATTAGCGACATAAATCATTAAATCATATTCTGAAATTACCTTTTCATTCTCAACTTTAAATTGATTTTTACTCCAGACAGGAAATCGTAAATCATAACAAACCAAAGGCATTATTTTCCATCCTTTATAAGTTACAATTAGTCGGTCTGTTCCAGGTGAAAAGGATTCGGTTTCATTCGCCATTCGAAACAAATGGCGTTTGTCGTATTTTTCTATTTTCCCATCAGGATGTACAAACAATAATCGATTGAAATATTGACCTTGTTCTTCGCATATAAAGCTCCCAACGACTGCAAAATTGTATTGTTTTGCCCAGCTTTTTAATGCCTCAACAACTACCCCTCCCATTGACTGCGCCAATTTAGACGAATTCATGGAAAACCCTGAATTGAACATTTCAGGTAAAACTAACAAGTCTATCTTAGTATCTAATTTGGCCAATTCAATTTCAATCTGTGCTAGGTTGGCATCAGCATTTTCCCAAACCAAGTCTAACTGCAAATATGAAACTGATAATGTTTCCATTATATTTTATTTAAGATTTCAGCTGCTCGGGCTAATGTTTCATCAGACTTGGCAAAACAAAATCGCAGCATTTTCTCGTCGTTATTAATGTTGTAAAACACGCTTAAAGGAATGGAGGCAACTCCAAATTCTTTCGTCAATCTAATCGCAAAATCGGTATCCTTCTCTTCACTGATATCAGCGTATGATAAGGACTGGAAGTAAGTTCCTGCAGCAGGGTGAAATTTAAATCGACTATCCTTTATTGAGTCTAAAAAGAAATCTCTTTTCCCTTGATAAAACTGACCCAAAGTAGCATATTGTTCCACATCATTCATAAACTCAGCTAATGCATATTGCATGGGAGTATTCACAGAAAAGACCGTGTATTGATGTGCTTTTCTAAACTCAGTCATCAATTCTTTTGGCGCTAAACAATACCCAATTTTCCACCCAGTGGTGTGGTATGTTTTACCAAATGAAGAAATAATAAAACTACGATCTGCTAGTTTCGGAAAACGTGCTACACTTTGGTGCTCGTATCCATCAAATAATATATGTTCATACACCTCGTCGGATAGCACGATGATATCTGTACCATTCAACATTTTTTCCAACTTCTGCATATCCTGCATGGAAAAGATTGTTCCGGTTGGGTTGTGAGGGGTATTGATAATAACCATTTTGGTTCGTTGATTGATCATCTTTCTAACATGATCCCAATCAATTTTATACTCCGGTCCATTCAATTGAATAAAAACAGATCGACCACCATTTAGCTCTACAGCCGGCTCATAACAATCATACGCTGGAGTGAAAATCAATACCTCATCGCCCTCGTTTATGATAGAAGCGATGGCCGTATAAATAGCCTGAGTAGCACCCGAAGTAATGGTGATTTCAGTTTCAGGATCATACTTAGTCGTATAAAGTGCTTCCGTTTTTTCGGCGATTTTTTCTCGTAAACTCATTACACCGGCCATTGGAGCATATTGGTTTTGTCCATTTAGCATACTCTGATGTACCAACTCAATTAGTCTTGGATGACAATTAAAATCAGGAAAACCTTGTGACAAATTAATGGCATTGTGCTCATTTGCCAATTGTGACATCCTACTGAAAATTGTCAAACCAACCTTGGGTAACTTGGAATGAATCGAACTTTTTAAATGCGGCATAATGATTAAAACTAGCTTACGAAATTATGAATAATCCATTTGGGTTTATGCTCAATGATAGATAAAACTTGTATGCAAAACCCAAGATTGTAATTTTTAATTTATAACAATTCTATTTTAAATGAAGACCTTATCTAAAGCCAATTTTTTATTTGAAATTGCTTTCTCATTCACAAACAAGCATCGATAAAATTAGAGATAACCTTAAAGTATGAATGCCAAATACCATCAGAATAAGTAAAATGAAGTAAATGTCCCTATAGTGATCAAAATAATGGGACTTATGTTTAAAATTAATCCCCTTCCATTACTATAAAAAAAGCCTCACTCCATAAATGGAATGAGGCTCTAAATATAATCGTTTGTAATTACTTACTTCGAAGTCAATGAAGCAGACAAATACTCTCTATTCATTCTTGCAATGTTCTCTAAAGAAATTCCTTTAGGACATTCAATCTCACAAGCACCAGTGTTAGAACAAGGACCAAATCCTTCTTCTTCGGCTTGCTTAACCATTGCCAATACTCTGTTCTTTGCCTCTATTTGTCCTTGCGGCAATAAAGCATATTGAGAAATCTTAGCGGACATAAACAAAGATGCAGAAGCATTCTTACAAGCTGCTACACATGCGCCACAACCAATACAAGTTGCTGCATCAAATGCTTTATCTGCCTTTTCCTTTTCAATAGGAATCGAATTCGCATCTTGTGTATTTCCTGATGTATTCACAGAAATAAAACCTCCAGCGTGCTGAATTCTATCCAATGAACTTCTATCTACTACTAAATCCTTAATAATAGGAAATGCCTTTGCTCTAAATGGTTCCACATAGATTGTCTCTCCATCTTTAAACTCACGCATGTGCAACTGACAAGTCGTTACTAAACGAGCAGGACCGTGAGGCTCTCCGTTTATGTACATCGAACACGAACCGCAAATACCTTCTCTACAATCGTGGTCAAATGCAACTGGACTTCCATCTTTCATAATGATTTGATCATTCAAGATGTCCATCATTTCTAAGAAAGAGTTGTCAGGAGACACATCAGTTAACTCGTAAGTTTCCAATGCTCCTTTAGCTTGGCCATTCTTTTGACGCCAAACTTTTAATGTAATATTCATTCCTTTTTCTGTAGCCATGATCGTATGTTATTTATAAGAACGTGTCTTAAGTTCTACATTTTCAAATATTAATTCTTCTTTGTGTAAGATTGCTTCTGATGGTTTCCCAGTATATTCCCAAGCGGCAACATATGTAAAATTTTCATCGTCACGTCGAGCTTCACCGTCTTCAGTTCTGTGCTCCTCACGGAAATGACCACCACAAGATTCTTCTCTTTCCAGTGCATCCCTTGCAAACAATTCTCCCAATTCTAAGAAGTCAGCAACTCTTCCTGCTTTCTCTAATTCTTGGTTCATTTCGTCTGCAGTTCCAGGCACTTTTACTTCTTTCCAGAATTGCTCTCTCAACACTTTAATTTCTTCGATGGCTTGCTTTAAACCTTCAGCAGTTCTAGACATTCCAACTTTGTTCCACATAATTAAGCCCAATTGCTTGTGGAAGAAATCTACAGAATGTTTCCCTTTATTGTTGATTAAGGTATCAATCTGACTTTTCACGCTGTCTTCCGCTTCTTTAAATTCAGGTAAATCAGTTGAGATTTTTCCTGTTCTAATGTCGCTCGCTAAATAATCACCAATCGTGTAAGGCAATACGAAATATCCGTCAGCCAAACCTTGCATCAAAGCAGATGCTCCCAATCTGTTTGCACCGTGATCAGAGAAGTTAGCTTCTCCAATTGCATACAACCCTGGAACGGTAGTCATCAAGTTATAATCCACCCAAACACCACCCATGGTATAGTGAACAGCTGGATAAATTTTCATTGGAGTTTCATAAGGATTCTCAGCAGTAATTTGCTTGTACATGTCAAACAAGTTACCATACTTTGAAGCTACTATTGCCGTTCCCAATTCCACAATTTCTTCATTGGTAGGATTATGAATTCCTTTCAAATGTGCCTCTTGTTTTCCATATCGTTGGAAAGCAGAAGCAAAATCTAAGAATACGCCTTCATTGGTATCATTCGCTACTACTCCGTAACCTGCATCACATCTTTCTTTTGCAGCTCTAGAAGCAACGTCTCTAGGCACCAAGTTTCCAAATGATGGATATCTTCTCTCTAAGTAGTAATCTCTATCTTCTTCTTTAATGTTTTTCGCTTTCAACTTGCCTTCGCGGACAGCTTTAGCATCCTCAAGGTTCTTTGGAACCCAAATACGTCCATCGTTTCTCAACGACTCTGACATTAACGTCAGTTTAGACTGCTGTGTACCGTGAACTGGAACACATGTTGGGTGAATTTGAGTGTAACAAGGATTAGCGAACAAAGCACCCCTTTTGTGTACTTTCCAAGATGCCGTTACATTAGAACCCATTGCATTGGTAGACAAGAAAAATACGTTTCCATATCCACCTGAACCAATAACCACCGCATGAGCTGAATGTCTTTCAATCTCACCAGTCACTAAGTTACGTGCAATAATTCCTCTTGCTTTACCATCCACCACTACTACATCTAGCATTTCGTGACGGTTAAACATTTCGATTTTACCTTTCGCAATTTGTCTGTTCATTGCTGAATAAGCTCCAAGCAATAACTGCTGTCCGGTTTGTCCTTTGGCGTAAAAAGTACGTGAAACCAATACTCCACCAAAAGAACGGTTGTCCAACAACCCACCATAATCACGCGCAAAAGGCACACCTTGCGCCACACATTGATCAATAATGTTTGCAGAAACCTCAGCTAAACGATAAACGTTTGCTTCTCTTGATCTATAATCACCACCTTTGATGGTATCATAAAACAAACGGTAAGTAGAATCCCCATCACCTTGGTAATTTTTTGCTGCATTAATTCCTCCTTGAGCAGCAATTGAGTGCGCTCTTCGTGGAGAATCTTGGTAGCAAAATGCTTTTACGTTATATCCTAGCTCAGCTAAAGTAGCTGCAGCAGAACCTCCCGCTAAACCTGTACCCACAACGATAACATCAATGTTTCTTTTGTTAGCTGGATTAACTAGGTTGATGTTATTTTTATAATTGGTCCATTTATCTTTCAACGGACCTTCTGGTATTTTAGAATCTATTTTCATCTTCAAATCTTTTGTGTTGAATAATTTCTTGAATTACATGAAGTACATGTAAACAGGAATTAATGCAAATATTGCAGGCACTACGATTGCATATGCGTAACCTACTTTTTGAATGATTGGGTTGTACTTTGGATGATTTAATCCCAATGATTGGAAAGCACTAGAAAATCCGTGTACCAAGTGAAAGCCCAAAGCGGCCATTGCCAAAACATAAAATCCAACCAAGATTGGATTTGTAAATCCGTCTACCACGATGGTGTGCAAATCTTTCATTGCAACTCCTAAATTTTCTCCGTTTAAGAAAACAGCGCCATTTTCAACTAAGCCTCCTGCTATTGCAGTTCCATCTTGCAACAATGGAGCAGTTCCAGCTTCATTCATCATGAATGGAGTTTCTCCAAACTTATAAACGTACCAGAAGTTTTGCATGTGAACCACGATGTAAACTAAGATGATAGTACCCAAAACTCCCATGTTTCTTGAAGACCAAATAGAATTCTTCTCCGGCTTACTGTAAGCATAGTTAATTGGTCGAGCCTTCCTGTTCGCCATACTGATCATCATCCCGTCAATGGCGTGAAAAATGATACTCAAATAGGTAACATAAGACAACAATTTTACTGCCGGATTAGTAGTCATAAATACTGCATATTCATTGAATTGCAATTGACCTGCATAACCAGACATAAATAGCTGTAGGTTTCCAGCTAAGTGACCCGTAAGAAAGAGGATTAAGAATAGACCAGTAAAAGCCATCCAATACTTCTTGACGATGTGCGACTTTAATAACCCTTTTGATTCGCTCATATAGAACTTTATTATGTGAATTAAATTTAATTTAAGAGGTGCAAAGGTAAATCCTTAACACCTTTCTAACAATATTCGTTTAGTTTAATATTTTATTTAGACAGATTCTTAATAGTGGGGAATGTAACGCTTTAGTGACGATTTAGTTCAGTTTTTAAGTGAGAAATTAATCCACGTTTAATTCGTGCAACGTTCCGTGCTTTGGTATCTTTGTAGGAACACGAAAAATTCTAGTTACATGAAATATTTACCAATCGACGCTAGCCTGTTTGTAAAAAACAGAGCCAAATTTGTCAAAAGATTGAAAAAGAATGCGATTGCTATATTGAATTCGAATGACATCATGCCAACCAATGCAGATGGAACGATGCCTTTTAGGCAAAACAATGACTTATTCTACCTTTCTGGTGTGGACCAAGAAGAGTCTATTTTGGTGTTATACCCTGACTGTCCTAATCCAAAACATAGAGAAGTGTTGTTCTTAAAGAAAACGAGTCCTGAAATTGCGATTTGGGAAGGTGAGAAATTAACTGACGAAAAAGCATTTGAGACTTCTGGAATTAAGACGGTATATTGGAAAGAAGACTTTGAGAAGATTTTCAAGACGATGATTTTCGAAGCAGAGCATGTTTATTTATCAGACAACGAACATTTGAGAGCGAGCAATCCTGTGCAAACTAGAGATGACCGATTCCGTGACTGGTGTCAGAAAGAATATCCATTGCACAATTATGAGCGAACTGCTCCAATTCTGTCTTACCTAAGAAGTGTAAAAGAGCCGAAAGAGATAGATGCCATGCAAATAGCTTGTAACATTACTGCTAAGTCTATCGACCGAGTTTTGAAATTCATCAAGCCAGGTGTTATGGAATATGAAATTCAAGCGGAATTGATGCATGAATTTTTAATCAACCGTTCAAGAGGTTTCGCTTACGAACCAATTATTGCTTCTGGATTTAATGCTTGTGTATTGCATTACATTGAAAACAACCAAGAATGCAAGGCCGGCGAAGTGATTCTAATGGATGTAGGTGCTGAATATGGCAACTACGCTTCTGACTTAACTAGGGCTATCCCAGTAAGTGGAAAATTTACAACTAGACAGAAAGAAGTTTACAATGCTGTTTTGGAAGTAATGAAAGGTTGCGAATCCATTCTAAAACCAGGAATTACGTTGCCAGATTACCACGAACAAGTGGGACATATGATGGAAAAGCAATTGATCAAATTGGGTCTAATCACGCAAGAAGACATTGACAACCAAGATCCAAATTGGCCAGCTTATAAGAAGTATTTCATGCATGGAACTTCACACTACATTGGACTAGATGTGCATGATGTAGGAAGTTGGACGGCTCCGCTTGAAGCAGGAATGGTATTTACTATTGAGCCAGGTATTTATATCCGTGAAGAAAGTTTAGGGATTCGATTAGAGAACGATTACTTAATGACTGAAAATGGATTGAAAAACCTAATGGCGCACATTCCAATAGAAGCAGATGACATTGAAGCTGCAATGAATTCATAAAAAACAATTGATTTATTAAGAAAGGGAGCATATTTTTATGCTCCCTATTTTTATGCAAAAAACGTTTACATATAAGAACGAAGAAATTAGTTACAGCGCCCAAGGAAAAGGCGCCTTAGTTATTTTGCTTCATGGATTTTTAGAAAACAAATCCATCTGGAATCATACCACCCGATTTCTTTCGAAGAATTTTATGGTGGTAGCGATTGATTTGCCAGGTCATGGAGACACGCCTTGTTTGGGCTATGTTCATTCCATGGATTTGATGGCAGACGTGGTCAATGAATTGATAAAACACCTCAACAAGAGAAAATGCCACATCATTGGGCACTCCATGGGCGGCTATGTAGCATTGGCTTTCGCAGAAAAACATGCAGATAAAATGTATTCCCTGAGCATGGTTTGTAGTAATGCGCGTGCCGACAGCAAAGAGAAAAAGATAGACCGAACAAAAGCCATTCAATTGGTAAAAACGAAGAAAAGATTATTTGTAGAAGCCGCCATTCCACCTTTATTTTATAAAGAGATTCATGCACACACCAGAGCTATCAATAGAATAAAAAAGATGGCCCATGAAACCAGTGTGCAAGGAACCATAGCAGCGCTAAGCGGAATGCGGGATCGCTATGAAAGAGAGATTGTATTGAAGTTTGCTCCTTATCCAGTATTGATTATCGCAGGAGAAAAGGACGCCATCATTCCAGTTGAATGGCTACAGGAGCAAAGCAAACTGCCCGATAATTGCACATTGGAGATTTTAGAAAATATCGGACATATGCCATTCCTAGAAGATCGACTGGTCTTTGAAACGCTGTTAATGCGCTTTTTGAAAGGAGTTTAACTACAAATTATTTAATGCAACCTATTTAAAACTGGAGAAAAAGACAGATCTGAAAATTCAATTTTAACATCAAATCCACCCTATTCCTATATACCACCGAGAAATTGTAACTTTGCCGCTCAATTACAATAAGGTATATGGTTACATCAATGACAGGCTATGGTAAAGCCACTAAAGATTTAGGAAGCACTAAAATTACTGTTCAGGTTAAATCGCTAAACAGCAAAGGAATGGACTTAAATGTAAAGCTACCATCCATCTACCGAGAAAAAGAATTGGAAGTTCGTTCCATGTTAAGCAATGTATTGCAACGCGGAAAAGTGGACCTAATGCTGACCACAGAAAACCAAGATGATTCGAGTCGTTTGAGCATCAATAAGGAACTTTTCAAGTCTCACTACCACACATTGAAGAATTTAAAAACTGAGTTGGGCGATACCGATCCTTCAGATTTAATTCGATTGGTTTGTGGTTTGCCAGACGTAATGGTGACTGAAACGAAAGAGCTAGACGAAAACGAGTGGAAAGAAGTATTGGCTGTCATTAAAGATGCAGTAAAAGAAATGGAAGCTTTCCGTCAGCAAGAAGGAGATATTTTAAAAGAAGAATTTACGCTACGTGTAACGACCATCGCTCAATTATTGGAAGACGTTAAGTTATACGAAGACGATAGAATAAAGACTGTTCGTGAGCGAATCACCAAGCATTTGGATGAACTGATCAGTGCAGACAATTACGACAAAGATCGTTTGGAACAAGAACTCGTTTTCTACATGGAAAAATTCGACGTTACAGAAGAAAAAGTGAGACTGAAAGGACATTGTGAATACTTCATTGACACCATGAATGAAGAAGGAGCTCAAGGTAAAAAGCTAGGTTTCATAAGTCAAGAAATGGGAAGAGAGATCAATACTCTTGGTTCTAAGGCAAACGACTCCAACATTCAGAAGTTGGTAGTGGCGATGAAAGATGAATTGGAAAAAATTAAAGAACAAGTTTTAAACACCCTATAGCGCATGCAAGAAGGCAAATGCATTATATTTTCAGCACCTTCTGGTGCAGGTAAAACTACCATCGTAAAGCGATTATTAGAAGAAATAAAAGCATTGCGATTCTCCGTTTCTGCATGTACGCGTGAAAAACGAGTAAACGAGACCGATGGAAAGGACTATTATTTCTTATCCATCAATGATTTCAAAAACAAAATCAATCGAAATGAGTTTATCGAATGGGAAGAGGTGTATACCGACCACTTTTATGGCACATTGAAGAAAGAAATAGAGCGCATTTGGCAAGAAGGACATCACGTGATTTTTGATGTAGATGTGGTAGGTGGTTTAAACCTTAAGAAATACTTTGGTGAGAAAGCATTGGCCATTTTTGTGATGCCTCCATCCATTCAGGAATTAGAAGCACGACTGAGAGGACGAGCCACTGAGACTGAAGATCGCCTGGCGAAACGTATTGGAAAAGCAGAAGAAGAATTGAAAACTGCTGACCAATTTGATGTAATTCTAGTAAATGAACATTTAGAAGAAGCTTGTCAAGAAGCAAAATCGTTGGTTCGTAATTTTATCGATTAATCATGAAGATTGGACTTTTTTTTGGAACCTATAACCCCGTTCATATTGGACACATGGTTATTGCCAACTATATGGTAGAATATACTGACATGGATCAACTTTGGATGGTGGTGACTCCACAAAATCCATTCAAGCAAAAAGAGTCCATGCTGAAAGATTTCGACCGATTGCATTTAGTCAACCTAGCCATCGGTGACGATTTGCGACTGAGGGGCTCTGACATCGAGTTCAGGCTACCTCAACCCAACTATACATCCGATTCGTTGGCTTACTTGAAAGAGAAGTTTCCTGAGCATGAATTTGCACTAATTATGGGTGCAGACAACCTCAATTCCTTTCACAAGTGGAAAAACCACGAATACATTTTAGAACATCACGAAATCTATGTTTACCCAAGAATGGAAGCCAATGATGGCGGTGAATTAAGAAACCATTTCAAGGTCACTTATGTGGATGCTCCTATCATGAAGGTTAGTTCGTCTTTTATTAGAAAAGCCATTAAAGAAGGAAAGAATGTCAACCACTATATGCCGAAAGATGTAGCTGCGTATATTGATGATATGGGGTTGTATAAATAGCTACTAGTTTATTTTCTCTAATAATTCACAAAACTACGTGCGACCCTTTCAGGGTCAAGACATCGATTATCATTTATAATTACAAACAAGAATCAAATCATTTCAAGATTCATTAATCTTATAACCAAGCATAATTTTTACCTTCTTTGAAATAAAAAACACTCCTATTGGGTATAAAAACAATAGAATAAAGACTAAAAAACTGTCAGTAGTTTTTAAGCCTTTGCTTTTTTCAGCCTTACCAAAACAAGAAGTAACAAACACCAAAGTTAGAATGTAACTTACAAATGCCGGATACCTCCAAGATACCGATTCAAAGAAAGAACTCCCAGTGAAAAACACTTCAATTAGCACAAAAGTTAAAATATAAATTAGAGCTACTTTAAAGTAGCTAATATATTTAAGTTTTAAATTAAGAACAGTATTTAATTTGATGACTATTGAATAATACCAACCAAAAAGTAAAACTTGGTTTAATACTAATAAGATATTTATTACTAGTAAGTCTAATGGTATAAATATACTCGCAACCCAATAGTTTACCAGCAATATAAATAATTGCCATTCTTTAATTTTTAGTAGAAAGTCCATATCACAAACAACTATTATTAATCACATAAACCGACCCCGTATATGGTCGTAAAGTCTAACTATACGATTCCATATTAAAATCAGGAGTCTCGAGATATTTCCTCTTGGTAAAAATCCAACAAAAACTGATATAACAAATGCATTTGAAAGACAAATGAATGTTGTTAAAGCAACACGATTTAAGCTTGACTCCAAATAACTTTCTTTCCAAGTCCCCCATTCCATATACAGATCTAAATCAATATTATAAAATCCAAATAAAACAAGCAGTAATACAACAAAAAATACAATACTAACATTTTGGATTTTATAATTACTTACAAGAAAGGTTACCGACAAAAAAATTAGGGTGCCAACAATTAAATACAATAGTTTCGGATTAATTCCAAACAACAAAATGGGTATATAAGCAAATGCAATGATCATGCTTATTATCAGGTAAAAATTATATGGTATTCTAATCTTCATTTACTCTTCTTTTTATTAGTTAGAATTAAATTCTTAACTAATTCTTACTGCCCCAACTGCTTCAAATAACCCTTCACCATTTCATTGTTGGGATTGTATTGCAGCGCTTTTTTGAGATCAGTAATTGCAGCCTCATTCTGACCCAATTCCATATAAGCTAAACCTCTATTTGTATAAACTTGAGGTGCAATTTCAGGAGTATATTGAAGCGCTTTATTATAGTCTTGTATAGCCATTTCAGGGTTTTTTAAAATACTATAAGTCACTCCTCGGTTAAAATAGATGGAACCTCTTTTTGGAGCAAACTTTAATGCGATCGAATAATTTTCTAATGCTTTAGCGAATTCTCCTTTCATGCCATATGCATTTCCTATCCCTTCATAAACTTCAGGGCGCTCTGTGCCTAATTGCGCTGCAATTTGAAAATCATTAAATGCCTTATCAATATAGATCCTAGCTTCTTCTGCTGATCGAGCTCGCTCTGATCGCTTGCCATAATAATTTCCTCGATTACTTAAAGGCTGCTCTATTTTCCGTTGATAAACTCCATCCTTCGTTTTATTCAACTCTATCACAGTGGTCCAAAGCGTTTCACTGTTTTGCCAGGTTTCTACTTGTTTCATTGTAATCGGAATGAACAGTAAAGTCAACCCAATCATACCAATGTAAGTAACCTGCTGCTTACTTTTAGGCATATATTCTTGAATCAACATCACGAACATAAACGCCAATCCGATATAAGGCAGGTAAGAATATCGATCAGCCATAATCACCGTGCCCACTGAAACAAATTGTAATACTAAAATAACGGTAGCCACAAAAAAGCCCATGCCCACCGCAACACTTTTTGTGAATTTGATACTGAAAAAGACCAATCCCATAATAATAGCGACCACTAGTGGTGCAATTTTAAAATATAGACTTGCATCATAGGTCGATTGGTCCGGATAGGGATAGAATGTGCTTAAATCGGTTGGAGTAAAAAACTTTATGACGTATTCTAAAAATCCATAACTGGCAAATTGAAAGCGCTGAAGGATAGAAAAAGTATCAAAATCATTTATTGCTATAGTGTTTGACCCTTTCTCGAACAGTCCATGAAAGTTTCCTCCACTTTGAACATCAACAGCAATTAAACCAAACAGCAATGCAACGCCAAAAAAAGGAAGGGTATGTAGAATAGTTCGAGGGTGCAACGTCTTTTTCAAAGATTCAAAAGGTGTTTTAGAGTTGTCCTTCCAAAACCACATCAACAGCATCACAATTGGTAAAACCACCGCCATCGCTTTAGACAAACAAGACAGAATGAACAACACAAATGCAACGCTTAACCATTTCCACTCTTGTCGGTCTAAGTACTTACTATAACTCAACAAAGCTGCTAAAAAGAAAAAAGTGTACAACACATCCTTCCGCTCGGATACCCAAACGACAGACTCCACATGCATGGGATGCAACGCAAATAGCAAAG
Organism: Acidiluteibacter sp.; assembly: GCF_055129545.1. Classification (NCBI taxonomy): domain Bacteria; kingdom Pseudomonadati; phylum Bacteroidota; class Flavobacteriia; order Flavobacteriales; family Cryomorphaceae; genus Acidiluteibacter; species Acidiluteibacter sp. The sequence continues at coordinate 158,906 of NZ_JBSRUB010000014.1, forward strand.
CAACCACAACACTAGCCAAAATATTATTACGACTTAACCAATACACTAGAAGCAATACAAGAATACTATTGAGAATATGGAGTATTATATTCCACTTAATAAATGGCTTTGCAGAAATCCCTTCGTAACAATCTGAGCAAACATTGTTATTCCAGCGCATAGTCAGAACAGTCAGCGGATGATAGTTTAAAGAAACAATCCGTTGGAAAACATCTCCTACTGTCGTTTGTAACGGAGCCGGTGCTTTATTTACAATGGTTGTTTTGGCTTTGGTTGCCTGTTTAAAAGCATCCATATCTGATGTGGAACGAACCAAATCGTTTTCGATCACATATGCGTAATCATCCCAATCTACAAAATCGTTATCTAATGCTCCACGAAAAGTGATAAAAGTTACAACAGCTATAATTAGCGCACCAACAATTAACCACTTCTTATTGGAATTAGCATCTTGAGCAACCGTACTCGGGATGCTCTTTTTCTCTGGTCTAGACTTCCTACTGGTAGATTTTTGGGCCATTTTTAGAATCAATATTTTCAGCTGAGCACAACATCAACAACTTACTTTAACGAGACCCAAATTAGCGTATTTTTTTGAAAATCACACAGCGCTAACCATTGAAACAACTACTTTCTCAAATTGATAAGGAGAAGCTGCTCAAATAGACTTCAAATTCAAAAGGTAATTTTCTTAAGCGTTGATCAATCCTAAAATAGATTCGAAAATCAATGCACCATCTACATTACCCAACTCAGCATCAGCTGCTCTTTCTGGGTGAGGCATCATTCCAAATACATTCTTTCCAGCATTGCAAACACCTGCAATATTTTCCATTGATCCATTTGGATTGGCTTCGTCTGATATGTTTCCATTCTCATCGCAGTAACGGAAAATAATCTGATTATTCGCATTCAATTCTGCAATGGTTTCATCGGAGGCAAAATACCTTCCTTCTCCATGTGCGATTGGAATTTTTAATGCTTGTTTCGTATCAATGTGTGCATTAACAATAGATCCATTGTTGTCAGCTCTCAAATGAATGTTTTTGCAAATAAACTTCTGATTGTTGTTGTGCAACAATGTGCCAGGCAATAATTTAGATTCACACAAAATCTGAAATCCGTTACAAATGCCCATTACATAACCGCCTTTTTCAGCATGTTTTACTACTTCTGTCATGATTGGAGAGTAGTTGGCAATAGCTCCACTTCTCAAGTAATCACCATAGGAAAAACCACCTGGCAAGATCACAAAATCAACTCCTTTTAGATCGGCATCTTTATGCCACAGACGTTCTACTTTTTGATTAAATAGTGATTCTAGAACATAAACCATATCCTCATCACAGTTGGAACCTGGGAAAGTAATTACACCGAATTTCATAGTTTTCTTTTTTGTGTGCCGCAAAATTAATCGAAAAGATTGGAGCAACAAAAGGAAATATCAAAACAAACCCACTAAACGGTAATTATTATAAAGAACTATTAAAATCAAGAAAATAATTAGTGCATTTCCTACCCAATATCTTTTTAGATAATCAAAATAGTTGGCAGTATAAACAGCAAACGAAACCAACATTAATGAATAAGTTGAAAAGAAATCTTGAGAGGTGGTGAAAAATGACAGTCCGCTAATGACAAAATAAACGACTACTATTCTCAATAGATTTTTAACTCGTACTGTATTTTTGTTCAACCCCCTGAGTAATGAGCCAAAAGCGACAAGAGCAAGAATGAGTAGAAATGCTAGAACGAAAAATGAAAAACCTGAAATCGTCCAACCGTCGGAATAGTTATTGAATTCACTGTATTTCAAGATCAATTTCGGAATTCGGTCATTCATATAATAATAAGTAGCCAACCACAACCCAATCGCAATTGGACCAAGAAGAGAAACAATGTAGTTCCTCCACTCAAAAGGGCGAATGATGATACAAGCAGCCCAAATCAGAATAATCAATAATAAGGAAGGAAAGTAAAACAAAGAAGCCACTCCGACCAACATACTTGCATTGAATACTTCTTTTAAAACATTTTTTTGATTGTAGATTCTAAGTAATTGCCCAAATGCTAATATCAAAAATAAATTAGCTACAATAACCGGATTGGGATATAAAAATGCAGGATGCATGCTGCAGAATACCACATAGAAAAATGCCACTAAATTATTTCTCTCAGGTAAAATTTTATGTAAATCAATGATGTAATTCAAAATAAATCCTTCAATCACCACCAATAAAATCCCAATGACCAATGAAAAGACAGTTCCATCGCCAACCAACTTCAAAAACAATTCGTAAAGTGGCATCAAATTACTGAATTGATGAGGAGGAGCACTTAAAAATGCCGGCACCCAAAGCGCAATAACTATCAATGGGAAAAGGATATAGTTAATTGGCTGTCGTGATTTTATTAAATTAAAAATCATTATTTACTGTTTTCTTTTAAAAGCATTTTTTCTAAAAGTATTTATTTTTACTTTTGTGAGGAATTTTATTAGCAATAGATTATGACTTGGAATGAAATAGTATACGGTTTAGGAGATTTATTAACTGAAACTTTTAAAATTTTACCTCCTTTGGGAAACATCCCTAATGTAATTTTTATATTGGTGATTTTTGCTAGTCTGGTTTATTGGATGATGGAGTTAGTGAAGTACAAGAAAAAAGCAAAACAAGAAGGCTCAATCGAGTAAACTTCTTAGATTAGATATTTTAAAAGCCTTCGTTCAATGAACGAAGGCTTTTTTCGTTTACATCAAATCGAAACCGATGTCTTTTCTATAGTTTTTCCCATCAAAAACAACTCGTTGAACATTATCAAATGACAATGCTAACGCCTCTTTCATGTTTGAGCCATAAGCTGTAACCGCCATTACTCTACCACCATTTGTCACCAATTCATTTCCTTTCATAGCCGTTCCTGCATGAAACAATAAACAATTCGTGGTATTTTCCATTCCCATCATCACCTTTCCTTTCTCGTATGCTTCAGGATAACCACCCGAAACCAACATGACAGTTGTTGCTGACCGATCATCAATTTCTATGGTTTCTTTATCCAATGTACCATTCGCAACAGCAGAAAAATGAGCTAACAAATCAGATTTTACTCTTGGCAACACCACTTCCGTTTCTGGGTCACCCATGCGCACATTGTACTCGATTACAAAAGGCTCTCCGTCTACTATCATTAATCCAATAAACAAAAAGCCTTTGTATTTTAATCCATCTTTTTTAATTCCAGAAATTGATGGTTTTACAATACACTCTTCTATTTTTTGCATCAACACCTCATCAACAAATGGAACAGGAGATATTGCTCCCATTCCACCAGTATTCAATCCCATATCCCCTTCGCCAATTCTTTTATAATCTTTGGCTTCTGGCAAAATTTTATAGCTATTTCCATCAGTCATCACAAAAACTGACATTTCAATTCCTTTTAAAAACTCTTCAATCACTACTTTTGAGCTAGCTTCTCCAAATTTCTGATCCTCCAACATTTCTTTCAGCTCTCGCTTTGCGTCGGCTAAATTATCAGGAATCACTACTCCTTTTCCAGCTGCCAAACCGTCAGCTTTCAAGACAAACGGTGGACTTAAGGTTTCTAAAAAGTCGTAACCTGCTTTCAAGTCTTTTGCAGAAAAACACTGGTAACGGGCTGTTGGTATGTTGTGATTGATTAAAAACTCTTTGGCAAAATCCTTACTTCCTTCTAATTGGGCTCCATTTTTATGTGGTCCAATTACACCAACCGATTTTAATTCTTCTTTAGACTCAAAATAATCTGCAATACCATTCACCAATGGATCTTCAGGACCAACAACGACTAGATTTATTTTCTCCTTTTTTACTAATTCAGCGATTCCATCAAAATCATTCACTGAAATAGCTACATTGGTTCCACATTCAGCTGTACCCGGATTTCCTGGCGCTATAAATAATTTGTCCAATTGTTTGCTTTGCGCAATTTTCCACGCAAAAGCATGCTCTCTACCTCCAGATCCTAAAACTAATACTCGCATTATCTATTTTTTTTACAAAGAAACCAAATCGACCGCTTTTTCACACCTTAAAGTTGACCTAAGTTATCACGAAAATCAGTTTTATTCCTCCTATTAACATTCCTTGATTTTAACACTATGGAACTACCCTCCATAATTTTTGTATACTTGCCATTCGAATATATGAAAGCACTTCTAATCTTCTGTATTATTTCTATTTCATTTTGTGCAACAGCTCAAGATAACATACTGTCTATCAATTTTAAAGAAATAAAATTTAAAAAGGTTAGGGAGTTTATCAATAGACAGAAGGAGAATAAGATCATTAATTTTGAAGATGTAAAAGGCAGTTATTCTTTAGCAGACAATAAATCATACAAAAAGCACCTTCAAAGTTATTTGATAAAAAAACCAATCGAAGAAGTTTGGGCATCCTACAACTCTACCAGCCCTGCAAAATCTTGGAATGGCAAAATGCTCAATTTTGGCTGTCTCATTTCTAAAAAATCAAACCATATTTCATATAAAAATGATTTATACGAAGGCGCTGAGATTGGACAAGTATTTTATGTAAATCTTAAGCTATTAAAAGGCCTTTATAATTTGGCTGTTGCATTTGAAGTGACCAAACTTTCAGAAGAAAACCACACCATAGAATACAGCTATGTAAATGGAGGAAAAACGCAAGGAAAACAATGGATGATTATGTCCACAACTCCTGAAGGATATACCCGAATTTCTCATTACACATTATACAAAAGTGATTCTGAATTTAGAGATGCATTCTTGTATCCTTATGTGCATGAGTTAGCAATTAATGAATTTCACCACAACATGTTATTGAGCAATCAATGATACCGATTAACTTCTAAAATGAGCCAAATTCGTACCTCTTTAGCTCTATTTATAAGTAGCTTGGTATTTTTCATTTATACTGTTTAAAAGCGTTGTTTTGAATCTTCATTTTTAGCACATTTAAATATTTAATTGATATGAGAACCATCCGAATGATTTGGGATTTTAGAGGAGCTGAATCTAAGCCTATCGCTCAACACCACGCCATCCATTTAGACGAATTCGCCAAGAAGCACTCCATCTCTCCGGTACAAACAGGCATTATTGAAATGACCGAATTTCACACCATTGCACACATCGATGTATCCGAAGAAAATTTATTGATGGTTAGAGACGCATTAATTCCCCACCGAGGTGAATGGATTGAAGAAAGATAAAGTTTCCCCCATATCAATATTTAGAATTACAATCTTCTTTAATTTTTTCTCATAAAAAAAAGCGTCATCTTTCGACAACGCTTAAATTCTATTGTTTTTAAAAGAGTTATATTATTATGGTCGCTTAATACTACAACCTAACGCTTTTGTTTCATTTGGGTTTATAGTTTTTCCCGCTGCCATATTGTTGATTGCATCCATCAAGAAATGCTTATCTGCATCTCCAGCACTTTTATAATTATCGTCAATCGCTCCAACATAAGCCAACTTAAAGTCCTTGTTAAATAAGTAAACATGTGGCGTAGTAGCGGCTCCAAAAGCATTTGCCAATTTTGAATCTGTATCTACTACATAGGGAGCAGTAAATCCTTTGTCAGAAGCGTGCTTTTTCATCTCTTCCATGGAGTCATCTTTGTCCCTTTTTCCTTCGTTTGAATTTACTAAAATAACTCCAATCCCTTTTTCTGCGGCAGTTTTCTGAATCTTTGTGTATCTATCTTCCCATGCTTTCACAAATGGGCAGGTATTGCAAGTAAACATCACCAACAAGCCATTTTCTTTTTTTACATCATTAAGGCTTACCATTTGCCCATTTGTATTTTTCATCTTTAAAGTTGCCATAGGCGCTTTTGCACCGATTTCTAAGGAATCGTAAAGTACAAATGAGGAAATACCAACTAATAAAAGGGCGGCCAATACTGTATTCTTTATCTTTTTCATGATTTTTATTTTTGAATTACCGAAAATTAAACAATTATTAAGCCGAAATGTGATAACAAATCGAACTTTTAAGAGACCAGCCCACTTTTTATCGCAAATTTAATCAGACCAGCGATATTGTGTACCTCCAACTTTTTCATCAAGTTAGTGCGGTGAGTATCTACAGTACGGTGAGAAATAAACAATTTATCCCCAATTTCCTTATTGGAATAACCTTCAGCGATAGCTTTTAGAATTTCAACTTCTCTTGAAGTTAATCGAGATAAAATAACCGTTTCAGTTTCCGATGCAAAAGAGGAAGTAACCACTTTCCCATCATTTAAAAGAGATTGAGTTACCGCTGCTGAAAAATAAGACTTCCCTGAGGCAACTTTCAACACACCTTCCACCAATTCTTTGCAATCTGCATTCTTGAGCAAATAACCATCTGCACCCAACTCCATCAACTTTTTTGTTAAAGATGGTTCGCTGTGCATGGTGAGCACGATAACTTTTATTTCGGGAAAGTCACGTTTTAATATCGTAGTGAATTCTATGCCATTCATAATTGGCATATCGATATCAGTTAGCACCAAATCGGGCTTCAAAACCTCAACGAGCTTCAACCCTTCTTTTCCATTAGATGCTGTAGCCAATAAATCTATTTCTTCGATTTCTTTCACAATAGAAGCCAATCCATCCAGAACTAATTGGTGGTCATCAACTACTATTATTCGTGTTTTAGTTTTCAAAGTGATCAAAATTTGAGATAAATATAGCTATTTCTTCGACAAGAGTCTAAGTTCATCCCTTTAAATTAATTGACCAGTGTAAACTATTTAAAGTGGAATATTTCCGTGCTTCTTTTTAGGCAATACCTCCACTTTGTTTTCCAACATCTTAAATGCTTTGATCAATTTTTCACGAGTATCCTCCGGCTTGATCACCTCATCAATATAACCGCGAGCTGCTGCATTGTATGGATTCGCAAATAACTCAGCATATTCTGCCTCTTTCTCTGCTAGTTTAGCTACTGGATCTGCTGCTGCTGCAATTTCTTTCTTGAAAATAATTTCAGCTGCACCCTTGGCGCCCATTACTGCAATTTCAGCAGTTGGCCATGCATAGTTCATGTCTGCACCAATGTGCTTAGAGTTCATCACATCATAAGCGCCACCGTATGCTTTACGAGTAATTACAGTAATCCTAGGCACTGTTGCCTCACTGAATGCATAAAGTAATTTAGCACCATTAGTGATAATTGCATTCCATTCTTGATCAGTTCCTGGCAAAAATCCTGGTACATCTTCAAACACTAAAATTGGAATATTAAAACAATCGCAAAAACGCACGAATCGCGCACCTTTATTAGAGCTATTTATGTCTAAAACTCCTGCTAAGAATGCGGGTTGATTGGCAATAATTCCGATTGACTTTCCAGCTAAACGACCGAAGCCAACCACAATATTTTCCGCAAAATCTTTGTGTACTTCGTGAAATGAATCTGAATCTATCACTCCATTGATGACTTCCCTAATGTCATAAGGCTGGTTGGAGTTTTTTGGAATAATGGTATTTAATTTTTCTCGCTTCTCAGAACCTTTAAAATCATAAGGCAATGAAGGAGCATTCTCTTCACAGTTCTGTGGCATGTAGGAAAGTAATCGTTTCAATCCGTTAATACATGCGATTTCATTGGCATATGTAAAATGTGTCACCCCTGATTTTGTAGAATGTGCAGATGCTCCACCTAAATCCTCAGATGATACATCTTCGTGAGTGACCGTTTTTACAACGTTTGGTCCTGTCACAAACATATAAGATGATTTCTCCACCATCATAATAAAGTCAGTTAAGGCTGGAGAATAAACCGCTCCACCTGCACATGGCCCCATAATAGCAGACAATTGTGGAATTACTCCACTTGCCTTAGTATTTCTATAAAATATATCTGCATATCCTGCCAATGAAACAACCCCTTCTTGAATTCGAGCACCACCAGAATCATTCAACCCTAAAACTGGAGCTCCGTTCTTCATTGCGAGGTCCATGATTTTACAAATTTTCTCAGCATGAGATTCTGCCAATGATCCACCTAAAACAGTAAAGTCTTGTGCAAACACATAAACTAATCGACCGTGAACAGTTCCATATCCAGTCACTACACCATCACCTAAAACCACTTGTTTGTCAAGGCCAAAATTGGTGCTTCTATGTGTCACCAACATCCCTATTTCTTCAAAAGAACCTTCGTCTAATAAAAAATGAATTCGTTCTCTTGCAGTCAATTTGTTCTTTGAATGTTGAGCTTCTATTCTTTTTTCTCCTCCACCCAATTTGGCTTCAGCTATTTTTCGATCTAATTCTTCAAAACTTCCCTTCATGATGTGTGATTTTTTTGTTGACCAAAGGTATAGAAATCCGCTTTTTTATTCGAATTTATTTTAAAACAAAAAGCCGATGCAAAATAAATTGCATCGGCTAGTGTTAAAGTTGACTGTTATAATCAAAAGTCTATTAGGGTAATTCCCACGGTGAAAGGATACAATTCCGGCCCTTTATTCTTTTCAAATAAAGTTGTTACATTATATGTTGCGAAAAGATTAACCCAACCTATTCCAAATCGAGTAGTCAGAGCCATACTAAATGGATTTAAATTAAAATCGTCTCTGTATTTATCTTTTCTATTGTTCCCTGAAGGAGTGGTATATTTCATTTTATTTTTAGATCCAATTCTATATCCAAACACCATTCCCGCAGCAAAATGAAATCCTTTACTGGCCAATTTCCCATCATTATATTCTAACAATATCGGAACAGTTAAATAAGTTGCCTTGAATCTATTTTTATTGATAGAGGCCATGTTGGCACTATCTCTGAAAGAACTTATTTGGCTGTTCGTAGAGTCTGTCCCTGGCAAAACAGTCAATTTATTATCTGTTTTTAAATCGTAGCTATTAAACTGAAAACCAAGTCCAGTTAAGATCCCAAAACGATCTCCACTAATGGGAATGTATTTTTCAAATGGATTTAAATTCACCACTACTGATTTTGAATAGTTCAAGTCTAAAAAAGAATCTTTGGGGTCTAAAGCAGTAGATCCACTTGTTGTTAAGAATCCATTTACTCCTAAATCGAAACCTGCCCAGTGGCTATCTCTAGTGTTTCTTTTCTTTTTGAAGGAATAGGAAGTGGTATCACTTAGTATAATGTCCGAAGTGTCGTCTCCGATAATCAAAATGGTTTTATTCTTTAATGTGATTTTAGTGGTATCCATTTCAGCAGCCATGGCTGATATTGTAAATAGAAATCCTGTGGCAATAATTAATATCTTTTTCATGGTTTTAAAGTTTGTGTTTAAAATTGGGACGAATGAACTTTAAATAATGTTACAGCTCATTTCTAATATTTTTTAGAAATTCCAAAATTTCCGATCTGCAGCGCAAATTCTTCAATTTTTCTATTTAAGCCTTTTACTGCTTTCACTTTTATTTTATCATTCGTAGCAGCCGTAATTTCATCTGCTATCGCCTCAATAATTGGCTTGTCATTGAGCACCTCTTTTCTAAGCTTCTCCATTGGAGTATGCATTGTTTTATTGGCCCGAACAGACTCTTTAGCAACAATAACATTCGGCTTACTATTTTCCAATGCCGCTAATTCATCTATTTGGATCACTTCCATTTCTTCTATTGCCGAAAAGGTGGGCTTATTCGCCTCATTCTTTTGTTCTGCAATTTTTATAGGATCATTATCTGCACTTTCTATAACAGGAGTACTAGCTCCCTTTTTCTCTGCTATCTTGACTTCTTTTACCTTCGGTGTTTTTTGGGAAATAGAAGTCACTGCTTTGTCATTCGCTGAGTAGCTCTTATTGTTTGAAATAAATGTAATCTCTTTCAATACTTGATCTTCACTATTGGTTCCAATCGTTCTATAGTCATAAACTTGAACGGGATTAAACAAATAAAACCAAATCAAAAGTGCGGCTGCAACAGCTGAAGAGGCCGAGTATAAATAAATTAAAATGGATTTTTTCTTTCGAATGAGTTGCGATTGATTTGGAAATAATATGGTTTCAGTTGGCAAAATAGTAGACTGATATTTCTCATCAATAACCTTCAATTCTGGATGGTTACCGACAAAGACAGCATATTCGTTCAACTTATCTTTAGAAAGAAGCCCTTCAAGTTTAGCTATCGCAAACGATTCAAAATTATCAGTAGTAATGGAAGCTTGAAAACCTTTATCAGTTGAAAATAGTACTTCTTTTGAATCGAATACTACGATTTCATTGGGCAAAACAATTTGCTCAAACTCCTCGAATTCATCTTTTAAATCAGGATTCAATTTTAAAAATTCAAGTAATTCTTCACTTTGAATGGCGTCTAAATTTCCTTCATAGAAATCTAAAAAGAATGCTTCGTAATTGTATTTCGTCACTTTCTCCATCACATCAAATTTTCTACACTGACTAAATAATTCTTCAAAAACTTTCGGCTTCGAAAGATATACACTTTCACTTGCGATTCGGACAAGTTTAATATCTCTCCTATTTCTTGATACGAATAGCCTTCATAATCTCTCAGCATTACTACACTTCGTTGAATCTCTGGCAATTTCGAAATGGCTTCCTCTAGAATTTCTTTTAAATCAGAATACCCATCTGAATGGGCATATTCATTAAAATTAACTTCACCGAAAGTCGTTTGTTTTTTATCTCTGCGCACCACATCAATTAATGTATGGTATGCTGCAGTAAATAAATAGGACTTTACTTTTTGAAAATCTACGGTATCAATTTTATCCCACAACTTTACATAGGTATCCTGAACAATATCTTTTGCCTTTTCAGCATCTCTGATATTCTTCAATATAAACCGATAAATATTATCGGAATAAAGGGATACACTTTCGTTGTATTGAGACTTGTTCATTCGGTTTGGTTGGCCGGTTATGTCAGTGTGACGAACAAGGTAATAAAAATGTTACAGCAAAAAGAAAAACTTTTTTTGGCTTTTAATCATCCAACTTCAAAACTGCCATAAATGCGTTTTGTGGCACTTCTACGTTTCCAATCTGACGCATTCTTTTCTTACCTGCTTTTTGTTTTTCCAATAGCTTTCGCTTTCTAGAAATATCACCACCGTAACATTTAGCAGTTACATCTTTTCTTAATGCTTTTACAGACTCCCTAGCTATAATTTTGGCTCCAATAGCTGCTTGTATCGCAATGTCGAACTGCTGACGTGGCAACAATTCTCTCAATTTTAAACAGATTCGTTTCCCTAAGTCAAATGCTTTGTCTTTATGAATCAACGCAGACAAGGCATCTACTTGATCGCCATTTAGCAATAAGTCCATTTTTACCAACTTAGATTCTCTATACCCCATTGGGTGATAATCAAAAGAAGCATATCCTTTTGAAATGGTTTTTAATTTATCGTAAAAGTCAAAAACGATTTCCGCCAATGGAATTTCAAAAGTTAATTCAACACGCTCAGGAGTTAAGTAAACTTGATTTTTTAATTCTCCACGTTTATCAATACACAAACTCATTACAGGTCCAACAAAATCGGACTTTGTAATAATTTGAGCTTTAATAAATGGTTCCTCTACCCTTTCCAAAATAGTCGATTCGGGTAAGTCAGAAGGATTGTTGATTAAAATCATTTTCTCAGGATCTCTTACTAAAAAGGCGTGGTAAGAAACGTTGGGAACTGTTGTAATAACAGTCATATTAAATTCCCGCTCTAACCGTTCCTGAATAATTTCCATGTGGAGCATTCCTAAGAAACCACATCGAAAACCAAAACCCAGTGCAGCAGAAGATTCCGGCTCAAATGTTAAGGAAGCATCATTCAATTGCAATTTTTCCATTGCGTCTCTTAACTCTTCATATTCCTCAGTATCTACGGGGTAGATTCCTGCAAACACCATTGGTTTCACATCTTCAAAACCTTGAATGGCTTTGTCGCAAGGATTGTTGACAGTAGTAATGGTATCTCCTACTTTTACTTCCTTCGCTACTTTAATTCCAGAAATAATATAACCTACATCACCAGTCTTTACTACACTTTTTGGTTGATGCTTTAATCTTAAGGTGCCTATTTCATCTGCATCATAGGTTTTGCCCGTGTTTACAAATTTTACTTTGTCTCCTTTTTTAATTTGACCGTTAACTACTTTAAAGAAAGCATTGATCCCTCTAAAATTATCATAAACAGAATCAAAAATAAGTGCTTGCAAAGGTGCATTTGGATCACCCACTGGATGAGGCACTCTTGCTACTATTGCTTCTAAAATGGTATCGACTCCAAAACCTGTTTTTCCTGAAGCCACTAAAATATCTTCTCTTTTACAGCCAATTAAATCAACAATCTGATCTTTAACTTCCTCGGGATTAGCAGATGGCAAATCGATTTTATTCAGAACAGGTATAATTTCTAAATCATGCTCTAAAGCCAAATATAAATTCGAAATCGTTTGTGCTTGAATTCCTTGCGCTGCATCAACTATTAACAATGCTCCTTCACAAGCAGCAATAGATCGAGATACTTCGTAAGAAAAATCAACGTGTCCCGGAGTGTCAATTAGGTTCAACGTATAGTGTTTTCCTTCTTGCTCATAATCCATTTGTATGGCATGACTCTTAATGGTAATTCCACGTTCTCGCTCCAAATCCATATCGTCGAGTGTTTGGGCTTGCATCTCTCGTTCAGTAATGGTGTTGGTTTGTTGTAACATTCGATCGGCAAGCGTGCTTTTGCCGTGATCGATGTGTGCGATAATACAGAAATTACGAATGTGCTCCATGTGTAAAATTAATTGAGCGCAAATTTACCTTTTTTGAGCCTTGTATATTACCTCCATCAAAAATTATCGAATTGAGTTATTTAATTGGAGTCTTTTTTTGATCAAAAAGTGAATCAAACTCTAAAAATTAGCGCCTTATAGTTGCTTATTATTTACTGATTAAGAGTGAATTAAAATACTAAATAAATGGTTAACAATTTATGATTCAAAAATGCTAGATGCAACCATCTCAAATTATAAAGCGTCTTGATTATGAAATTACCCACAAATAAGATTGAAAACGAACTGGCCATTCGGTTTCCAGTGGATAAACTACATAACCTAACATTATTTATAGTATGAAAAAGTTAATCTATTCAGCATTAACGGCCATTCTATTGGCTTTTTTTGCACCGAACACGGCCAATGCAACTCACGTAGCTGCAGGTGACATTACCATTAAACAAATCGACTCTTTAAATCCATACAGAATAGAAGTCACTCTAAGATTTTATAGGGATTGCGGACCAAATACTGCAGGTGAGCCGAACACCTTAGGAGTAAAAGTGTACTCCACTTGTTTTGGTACTGTCAATTTTCCACCCTTTCCAAAATTTTTAAAAGACACCATTTATGGTAATGGTGGTGGAATCAAAAAAGGATCGAACTGTATCCTAGATGATATCAAACCTTGTACGGAAGAATGGTTGTATAGAGACACCATAGAATTGCCTGGCCCTTGTGAATTCTGGTCTGTCTCATGGAATCAAACCGCTCGACCTGGAAATGACAATCATGCTAGTCAAGAAACTTTTTATGTGGAAAACACCTTCAATAATAGAATACTCTACACGAATACTGGTAATCCAATCACCTATTATAACAATTCTCCTGTATTTAACAACGACGAACCAGTACAATCTTTTTGTGTCGGTCGAGAATATGAATTTGATTTAAGTGCCACTGACCCTGATGGGGATTCCTTGGCTTATTTCATTACACCGTCACTTATAGCACTTGGATCCCAAGTTGCCTATGCTCCTGGCTTTACTGGAAACGATCCACTACCTGTAGTTAAAAGACCAGTAAAAGTGGATGTGCAAACAGGAATCATGAAATTTACTCCAGCACAAATATTCAAAGGATCGTTTGCCTATGTAGTGGAAGAATGGAAAGACAGTTTATGGACAGATACTTTACCTGATAATTCAATTGTTACCAAAAAGAAAAAAGTATTACGTGGTACTATCATGCGTGACTTAAGGATCGTTTTTGGTGAAATTTGTAATGACGAGTATCCAACGTTTACTAACACAAGTATTGATTCTTCCAATTACCCCACCAATTACACTGGTAAAAACCCCAACTTAATTGTGGTGGATTGCGCGGCTATGTATTTCGACATTGAATTAGACATCGATATTTTATGTTCTACAGTTGAAATTACGGGTTCCGATTTAAGAATTTCTGATACCACAACCACACCTCCCACCATTTACGCGATCGATTCTATCTACCCAATTGACGGATGTAAAGGATTAAAAACAAAAAAATTACGAGTGAAGCTTTTTGAACCAATCGGCTTACCTAGTGGTTTCTTAAATGGTGAACCAGGTGGAGTTGTTAAGGCATATATTAAAAAAGGGAGTGACTTTAACACTTGGAAAACTGCGTGTGGAATTAATATTCCAGAATTTACAGTGATTGATATTTATGTTAAAAATAACTTAAAAATTGACATGGGTGAGGACATCATTTATTGTAATCCTGAAAATCCATTCCCGATTTTGAATGCTCCGATTGAAGGTGGAACTTACCAATGGTTCTACAAAGGAAGTGTAAATGGCACCGAAGATTCTTTGGGAACAGAGTACAATCAAATGGCAGACACTACTGGATATTGGGGAGTTGACTTAAATTACAGTGGATGTCAAGCAAAAGACTTCCTTTTTGTTCAAGAAAACTTGACCATTTATGTAGAGATTCCTGATTTTGAGTTCTGTAACATTAATCCGTATCCACTGATCAAAATGGACTCATTGATCCCATTGGGAGTTGATGTAAATACGTTTACTTGGAAAGGACCTAAAGGTGACATTATTGGAATTGCGGATTCTTTGCAGATTCCTGCCAATGGAAAGTATATCTTTAAGGTAGACATTTTACCTTGTACCATTAATGATACATTCTACATTGATCGAATTGACGAGTATCCTGTCGATTTAGGTAATGACTCTTTAATCTGCGAAGGATATGAGTACACATTGACTTCTGGTTATGATTATGATACGAGCAAATTCAAAATTGAATGGTATTACAACGATTCATTATTAGTGAATGACACCATTGACGAGTTGATGATTAACAAAGGTGGTGAATACAAATTCCGATTAATTAGCCCATCAGGTTGTGAAGGGTTGGATAGTGT
>NZ_JBSRUB010000015.1:0-5679 GCF_055129545.1 Acidiluteibacter sp.
TGCACAGCTTTATCATTAAAAAGGGCGATACTATCCCAAAAGGAAAAATCATTGGTTTTGTAGGGAACTCGGGAAAAAGTACGGGATACCACTTACATTATGAAATCCATAAATTCGATAAACCTATAGACCCCTACCCTTTTTGTTTTTTAGATGTAGACTGATTGCTAGTTGGACTGAACATTTTTTCCTGCTGTTGGGCTTATGCCAATTTCAAATCATTGTGAGGCATCATTATTTTAAAAATAATAAGGCCTACATTAGTTACTGATAAAATGGAAATAGAGGTGGTAATCCTATAATGTTATATGTCATTGGGTTTCAAAACTAACCTGACTGTCAAGGAAATCTATTGCTCCATGTCACTTGTCAACCCAATGAAAAATCGGTTTTTCTTCCTAGTTTCACAACTAATCATTATTTAATCCTCCCAGATAACACTAAGACCTTTATTTTTATAGGGGATAAAGTGCTCATAAACTTTCCTGCTTTCATCTTCAAAACGATAACAGGTGAACCAGTCACCTGCCCATAACTGTTCGGTTTTTCTCTCTCCTTTACCTTTAGAAAAGTATTCGCCAACCAGAGTGTCTTCTGGAACTTTTCCATTGTTGTCTGCAAGGTTTTTGAAAATAAAATCGGAACTATTCCATTTCCACTTAACAATGTTTTCTTCGCAATAAACTATCATAATTGGATGATTTCCAATATCCGCAAATCGAATTGCGCAAGCAGTAAGACTAACGTTGTATTTTTTTGAGAGTTCCTTAATAATTGAAAAACTAAATTTTCGTTTGAAACAATCCTTAACAAATCGTTGTTCGGGCATTAATAAACAAGAAGCAAAATAATCAGCTTCACGTTCAATTTTTTGATGTTTCTCTTCATTATTTTTAGAAGGGTGTGGTTCTAAAATTCCACTTTGTAATCCATATCTATGGTTGTCGATGAAGTAATGGCCTAATTCGTGAGCTAGTGTAAATCTTCCTCTAGGTGATTCATGCTTATTATGTCTTTTGGTATTAACATGAATATAAAACTCTGAATCATATACTATCATACCGTCAAAGGCATTGCCATAATCATCATAAAAGACCGACAGATTTTCAGAATCAACAATTTTATCTAATGGAGTTTCAATTTCCTCATATTCAGCAGCAATAAACTCAGCTAAATCTTTAATAATTTCTTTTGAGGTATTACTTATCTCCATTTTTATGTTTGCCCTTCATTTTATCCAAAATGTCTTTTGGTATAGATTGCACTCCTTTTCTTGCAGCCATTTTAAGCTCCTGCATTTCTTTTTTTTCAAATTCAGAAACTGTAACCTTTTCTATTTTCAATAGACCTCTTTTTATAATGGATGATGGATCATCCAAGTCAGTTGGAGTTTCAGCTGCAACATCAATACAGTTTTCAAAATCAGTAATTTCTTTTTCTGTTGACGGAAAAAGGTAACCATTGGATCTTAAAATATCGATTAACTTTTTATTTTCCATTCTTCACAGGTATTAATATTGATTTAGTTGAAAAAAAATCAATAATCTTCTTTTCACTTCTTTCTTTTATCTTTCGAATATTAAGTTTGGTTGTATTGTGTAGTTTAGCTATTTGATTCAATATTTCGGTTGGGGTCTTTCTACCATCTTCATGGTAATTGTAAAGCGTTAACATTATTTCTCTATCTCTAGTAGATAAGGTATTCAATGCTTCATTCATCAATTTGGAATTGACACTTTCATACATCTCCTCGCTAACCTCTGTACTGTCTTCAGATTGTTCAGGTTGAATAGTACACAGGGAAGATTCTTTTCCATAATATTCATCTAATAAACTAATGAGTTCGTTACGAGAAACAACAGATAACCATCCTTTAAAGCAATTATCATTTTTTGCACTTTCTGGCACGGAAAACGAAAGTGGTTTTTCATATAACTTGAAGAAAACATTATTAATAACGGTCTGGTGCAATTGCTCGTCATAAATCCCCATATCTTTTAGATTCTTCTTCACTATTGCAGATAGAATTTTACTATACTTTTTATAGAGCATATCGAAAGCGTTTAAAGCCGATTTTTCGTCCTCCACTTTATAGCTTATTGTTAGTAATATTTCTTCCAGTTCTTCTAATTCCATCAAGTTATATACTTAACAAAGTTCCGTGACAATGTACATATAAATTCTAAATGTCACGCTTTTCGATTTACTCTATTAAAGTCTAATCTATTATTAGTAGTGATACTAAATAGTCGTCCAGTTCTTTCGGCCGAGAAGTGAAAGAAATTACAAGAACGTAAATAGATTACGATATGGGATAATATTTTTCACGGTTTAAATGGAATAACAAATGCCTAAGTAGACAGGGAAATCAAGGAACATTAATTAACAAGCGTAATGCTTTAAAAAAAGAACAAAGTAATGGGTTTAAATAAGAGTAAGTATTTGCAACAGGTTCTGGAAAGTTACAGGATGAGCCACGTTGCCGATTTAATGGAAAAGTACATAAAAAAACGAGAAATAGTAAAAGATGCGTTGGTCGAAAAATTTAAAGATCAAATTGTCACTAAAGCAATTAATTCTGGGTCGTATGCAAAACATGATGCCATAAACATCAAATTTGATTTGGATGTTTGTCAGCCGTTTAAGCGAAACTCCTTTGATACTTTGGAAGAAATGGCTGATGCTGTTTTTGACTTTTTCAATGAGGAGTTTGAAGATGATAATCTTGTAAAATATAAAACAAGGAAGCAACGTGTATCCACGGGAATTACATTTGTCATTGATGGGGATGAGATTCAAATGGACATTGTTCCAGGAAGAGAATTAAATGCAGATGATTATGTCGAAACCAATAGACTGAATCTGTACGTTCGTCCAAAATTGCTTCAACCTGCAAGTACAACACAGACGAATATTCAAAAACACATTGATTTGGTAAAAGGCAAAAATGTAGAAAGAAGCATTATTCGATTACTTAAAGTCTGGAAAACCAACAAAAACAACAGTAGAGTAAAATCATTTTTTGTCGAGTTAATAACGATTAAGGCATTTGAAAAGTGTTCAAATGTTCCTTCTGGTCTATGGGAGCAATTAGAAATGGCTTTGGAGTTTATCCGAGATAACGTTAAAACAATACGCTTGGAAGATCCAGCAAATTCAAATAACGTTGTTTCAGATATCATGACCGACACGGAAAAAGAAAATTTGTATTGGGACATGAAGCAAATGTTGGAATTAATAGCTTCTTCTGCTGATAATCTAAAATCGTATTTTCCTGTGAATGATGATTATTATGAAGAGGAGGAGGACGAAGAAGATAAGGAGTCTGCGGCACTAGATATAGTAAGATCAGGAGTAGTACAAAAACCTTGGTGCAACTATTAAATGAGTGGAATCACAAAAGATATCGATAAAGCATTGCTGAATTATCCATCATTGACAAGAGTTGTCGAAGATGGTTTTATCAGAGTTAGAGGATTCATACCATTAATTCACCCCAAAAAAGGTGAAATCGATCGCTATGAAGTACTAATAAAATTTCCGCAAGATTTTCCAAAGTGCTTTCCAAAAGTGATTGAAACAAGTAAAAAAATTCCACGTATTCCGGATAGGCATATCAATCCAGATCATACACTTTGCCTTGCAGTTGAACCAGAAGAGAAGGTATTAACTAAGAATGGAATTTCATTTAAATACTTTTTAGACAAAGTTCTTGTTCCTCATTTGGCTAGAGAAACATATAGGGAAAGCAAAGGTGTTTACCCTGATGGAGAGTACGCTCATGGATATGATGGAATTTGGGAGTATTATGAGTCCATTTTAAAGCATAATGATAGGCAATTGATTATCAAAGAACTGGAGTTGATTGTAAATTCAAATTGGCCAGAGAGGAACCAGAAATGTCTATGTGGAAGCGGAAAGAAATTTAAAAAATGCCACCTATATATTTGGATAGAGATACTTAAATCAGGTAAAGATTACGTACAGAAGCAAATACAAATTTTAAAAATCAATATTACCAATGATTGAGATTAAAAAAGTAGACATCAAATCATTGTTCAATGGTTTGCAAAGCCAAATGAATGCAACATTGAGCACTAATCGTGATTTCATTACACATCCCGGATCTAAAGGCGATTCTCTTGAAAATGCGTGGATCGAGTGGCTAAAAAAATATCTACCAAATAGATACAGTGTGGATAAGGCGATTGTCATAGATCATGAAGGAAATACGAGCCATCAAATCGATATTGTTATCTATGACAATTGGTTTACCCCATTTATTTTCTCCCAAAATGGATTTCATTACATCCCGGCAGAAGGAGTTTATGCTGTTTTTGAAGTAAAACCTGATATTGGAGATAGTTCGGATGGAAAAACCAATATCGAATACGCTGCATTAAAAATTGAAAGTGTAAGAAAATTACTGCGCACCAGTACGAATATGATAAACTCGGGAAAGAAACTTAATCCTAGACCACTAACCAAAATTGTTGGTGGAATTTTATGCAGCACAAATTCTTACACGCACAAGAATAACAACACAATAGAAGGGCACATTAAAGCCCAAAATGGGTTGAGAAGTATAGATATTGGATGTATAGCTGATTATGGAAGTTTCTTTGTTGATTACGAACCTTCTGAAGAAATAAGAGAAACGGGACAGGATAAGTTTCTGGAGTTCTACGACAATAGAGTCTTCAGAGAGTTGCGATTTAGTAAACAAGAAAATTCTTTGGTAACCTTTTTCATGCAGTTAACCCGATACCTTCAACAAGCCATTGGTACAGTTCCAGCTATTAATCTTCAAACCTATTTAGACAAAATTGATGAGATTATCGATGAAGAAATTTAATTAATTTTATTTAAATAAACCATACTGTTCCATAGAAATGCCGCATTCAAAAAGAATGATATTAATCTGTCTATGGAATAAGAAATTACGTTTCTTGTAGCATTTAAGCACTAAAGAATGACACTTTTGTATTTGTGCTAAAATCTTTTGAGTTTTAATGAAACAATTAGAACTGTAGGTATAACAATAATTTGATTTCAGGGGAGAAGCGGAATGAATAAAATAAAAAGGCATACAATAATTAAGCGTTCGGATCGCCAGTACGGCCTGTCCCTAAAAACCTGATGGAACCCAAGATGAAAGCCTTGTTGACTGAACCAGATCTAGTTTTCCCCTACTATAGGGATTTGCTCTATAGTTGCGGAGCTTTATGGATGAATCCCGAAGCCCTATCTAGTTCTTAAAGTGATCAAAAATCATCTTGGCCAAGCTTGCACATTTCTTTTAGCAAGGCTTCCGGAGGAAGATTACCGGTAAGTTTTGTCAACTCTTTTCCCTGAAGAAAAGCACCATGTCCAACTTATGTGCTTCCGCCGTACCCTTAAAGTGTTTTTGTGACTTATTCACACCTTCTATGACCCCGCATTGGTAGACAATATTCATGAACCTACGAAACTGGGCATCTGAAAGCTTGGGTTGCCCAACTTCTTTGGTCATTTGTCCGAAATGTTCTGCATAATTGAAAATCATTGGAATTAATCCATTTTTTAGGAAAATATCCAACAAAAGTACACGTTATAGTCTACCTGTGCAATAGAATACCTTCGATATAATATTTTAAAGACATCTTAACGGGCTATTGTTTCAATCATTTTAAGCCGTTC
>NZ_JBSRUB010000016.1:0-44336 GCF_055129545.1 Acidiluteibacter sp.
AATAATCAGAGTTTTATCGCCACCAATAGTGGAAGTTATGCCGTAGAAATTAGTGCAAATGGATGCACCGACACTTCAAGATGTGTTCAAATAGTTGGCGTAGGAGTTAAGGAATTAAAGCAGCAAACATATTATATAGCACCAAACCCATCCAAAGGAATTACCTATTTGAGAAAAATGGACAATTCTCCATTAGAAATTTCAGTTACTTCAATTGAGGGTCAGTTAATCCTGCAAGAACGATTGTATGATTCAGGTATTTTTCCAATTGATTTAAGCAATGAATCAAATGGAATTTACCTCATTAAAATTGCTACAGGGAATACAGTTGAGTTGATGAAATTGGTGAAGTATTAGAAATAATATTTCTTTATTATTAAATACATTAGATAAAAGATTCTTTTATTATTTCCTCTTCTAACTCTTTTAACTTTTCAGCCTTTATTATCAAACCAAGATTCATAGTTGAAGGTGAATTCGTAGTAATTGTCAAGGCATTTGAACTCATTTCAACCTCTCCTTGAAGGTTAAATATTGGGCCAGCATAAAGAATACCGAGTAATCTAATTTTTAAATGAGGACTTAAAATAAGTCCATTTTTATCTTGCCTAATACCATCATAAGACTTATAAAATACAGGAGAACCACTAGAGCCTGGAAAACTAGGAATATTAATCATTATTTCACTTTTCCCATTATAATCTTTCTTAGGATGACTAGCAGTGCAACCATTTCTAATTATTGGCTTATTATTAATTTGATCCCAAATACCATTAGGGTAACCTATCATAATAACATCTTCAAAAGCATCTAGTTTTTCTAATTCATTTCTGCTAAACTTTTCAGCCATACCTATATAATACAAAGCTACTTCTTTCTTTAAATCTCTGGCTTTTTTAATGAGAATAAATAAGTTAATGCCACATAAATCAATATTCTCATCAGGATGATAGGTTATATTATTAGAGACTTCTTTACCGGTTAAAACAATACTAAAAATATCCTTATCCACTACTTTTTCATTCTCAATACTTGTAGAAGCGGTTAGCCTAATTTCAATAGCACCTTCTATTACATGTTTATTAGTAATTAAATAAGGAATCCATTGTCCTGGTTGCATATCTTCTGCAATTCGATAACAAAAACCGGATCCAGTAGTCGTCCCACTTTCAGTTTTTGCTTCTATCCTAATTGTGGAATAAGATAATTGTTCAATACTTTCTATTAATTCAATTCTATGTGCCTCTTTCAATTGGTTACAATTTATCATTTAAAGTTAAACAAAATATTATTTTAGGCAGTAGTTTTTATTCATAATACTTTTTTAATCAATATCTTATTTTATTTATACGTCCCATCAGCCCCATTATTTCCGTGTATAATCAATACTTCATTTAGAACTTTGTACCCAAGATGAACGGAATGGTTTCAACACCTTCCTCAAATAAATACAAATTCTAAAATTTCAAGCATGGATGTAGTCGCAAAAAAAGAATTGACAAAATTTTCAATGTTAGCAGTAGGGATTTCAGCAGTAGTAGTAACTGCTGCACTTCTTGCTTATCATCTTTTGGTTATCAAAAAAGATGATGAAGACGCTAATGATGAAAAATCAAAAGCATAAGGGCTGAATTACAGCTAAATTAAAGTTGCATCCTGCAACATTAGTAAAAATTATAAAACCGTTTAAGATGGATTATGAAAATGAATTAGAACGCTACGAGCGTGATGGTGAGGGTCGGTATGATAATTACGGAGGGCAAGGACTTCCTGATGAAGACGATTTTTACTATGAAGATGAAGAATACGAAGTTGCCGATGAATATGAGGATGAGTTTGATTCCTATTCAGGAGATGCAGTTGGTAGATTAGACCCGAATGATACGACCTACACTTTTGTTGTTACCAATACAGGAGAAGAAGAAAGAGAAGTTGTTCTTTTTGGAGCAAATGAAAATTTAACTCCTCCTGAAGGAGTCACGGTTGAAGTTGCAGAATCTTCTCACAATGAAGTTAGAGAAGAATCGAAAGCAAATCCTTTTACAATTGTTGGTATGAAAATGTCTGTGAGTAATTCGCAGCAATTTGACAACGTTTTATTCCTATACGAGAAGACTTCAACAGGAAGAACCACTACCAATGTGAGGCAACCAAGGACATGGCAGTCTCCTCAGAATTTTGATCAGAATTCCATCCATGCGATCAACTTTACGATGCATGTGACTGGAAAAACATCGATGAGATTCAAAGCAAAAAAAGGAACAACAGTGTTCACCTTTTCTGTTCAATCAAGAACAAACTTGGGCAATGTTTTGATTGGTAAAAATGTTGCAGAAGTAAACACTGCTCCACAAGTGACAGGATTACCACAGATGGACAATAGATTGAAGCCCATGACCAAATTGAGACAGTTGGCGCAACCAATGCGTAAGATTCGTAAGCGAAGGTTTAAACGACCTCCCCAACGACCCATACAACAAACTTTCAGAAGAGAAGGCTAAGATTTGGTTTCTCATACTGCCAAAGGAGCGTTCTGCCCTTTGGCAGTATTTAATGCAATAAGAAAAAGCACTATGGAACAATTACTTAAAAATAGAATTAACCGCATTGAATACATTGTTCAAGAAAATCCAAATGGAGTTTCAACAACATTGTTGTCAGAAGGAATTCAGCCATCCACAGATATTAGAAAGCTAATTGACCAAACTAAGTTGTGGATTCAAAAGGGAGGTAAAGAAGCAGTGATTAAGTTACTTCAGGTTCATCCTGAAAAGAATGCTATCATTTCTGCAAATGCCAATGAATTTCAAAATTATGGAGGCTGTGGTTGTGGAGGGAAAAGCTCTTTTGACGGTTCAGGTTGTGGTTGCAAAAGTTCATTTGATGGTTCTCCTTGTCCTTGCAAGTCAAAATCTTCATTTTCTGAAGATTCTGAAAAACAAAAAATAATTAAAGAATTATCGGTGTTGAGTGAACAGGAGTTGCTTTTACATTACAAAAGCTTGAAAAGGCTTCTTGAGAAATTTCCCGATGATGAAAAACTCAGAACTGAAGTTGAAATAACTTGGGAACATTTAAAATCTCAAAAAGAGATTGATGAAAAGTTAAGAGAAAAACCGAAAACTTTAGAAGGGAGGAAAAGCAGTATTAAAACAGAAAATGCTGTTTTTTCGGTAACCTCAAAAGACTTGGCTGTTGGATCTCTAGTTTTTGGTATAGCATTAATCATCTCACAAATCCGATAAAGCAAATGGTACATATAGATGAAAGTCCAAAAAAAAACAGCCCAAGACCTAAAGTGAAATTGACTACAGGTCAAGTTCGGGATCTGGCTAAAGCATTTTCTCAAATGTTAGCTGTGACCGTTGCTGAAATTCCGTTAAAAGTAAAGTCATTACTCCAGTACTATGGAGTTTCTATTGGAGAAGACTATTCTGATCAAGATTTAATCAATTCTGTAATTGAAAAGGTGTCAGAGCAAGATGAAGAATTTAATACTCACCTAGAGGAATTGATATTAATAGCTATTCCGGAATTACAAACATTATCAGGCTACGATAATTTTGGAGGAGGTTCAAGTGGTAATAAATTGTTGGATGGTGCAAAAACAATAGGCGCAAGTACAGCAAAAGGTGCAGTTGGCGGTGGTATTGTTGGGGCAGCATTAGGAGCGATTGGAGGGATTTTTGGATTTGCAAGTTCTGCAAAACAAGAGAAGATAGAAAAAAGTAAAGCCTCAGCAATGACTTTATCTAGTATGTTTCAATATAAATCTGCTAAACTAGGCAGTGAGGGGTCTAGCAAAAAAACCACAACAGCTATAATAATTGCCATCATCACATTGGTGGGGTTAATAGTGGCCGCAGTGTTTTTCAAACAAAATAAAAAGGCGACATAATGGGAACTACAAAAGACTTAGAAAGAGGAAATTTTGGACTGTCTCAAAATAATAAATACAAAATTCCGCAAAGCAATAACTCTGATTATGATAATTGGTTTTGGGAGAGTAAAACTCAAAAGAAGCTGAGAAGTGATCAAAAGTCAGCAGAAATTGAACGGATGAGGGCTGAGACAGCAGCTATGCAGCATATGCTCACAGAGCAAGATAACTCACAAAGTAGTGGAATAAGCGTTGGTAGAATCGCCTTAATTGGTGGTTTAGTGGTGGTATTGGGCATTGGGGCGGTTGTTTTGATTAAGAAGAACGGAAAAACTCCATTAACTGAAAAGCCACTTTCAACAAATGATTTAACTGTATAGGTATGAATAATCAAGAAACAGCAGGTAAGGAAAGAAGAATTTATGGGCAGCAAGAGGAAGAATATGATCTGTTTCTTGGTGGAATATTTAAGTCAAAGCATAAGAAGAAAAAAGAAAAACTAGATATCCAACAACGAGATGCAACCCTTAATTTGACTAATAAACAAAATAGGATAGCAGCAGCTAGAGCTCAGGCAGAAATTTTTAAGGCACAAGCTGAGCAAATGAGGGCTGTAACAGCACAAAAATTAGCTGAAAAAGCAGATACACAACTGCAAGGGGCAAAAGCAAGTACTCAGTTAAAATATGTAGGGATAGCAATTGCAGGAATAGTAGTAATTGGAGGTGTTGCAATGGCTATCTATCTAGTAAAGCAAAGTAAGAATACCGCATTAAAGACAAAGAATATAGCCAAGGTTAAGGTAGCTTAAAACGAAAATAGAGATGGACATTTTAGCAAATCCTATAGAATTTGAAACAAGCGAAGATGGAAATATTCCTGCTGGAGCAATTGTGGTTTCATTTAAGAATATTGGAACTGTCGATGGTAAGGTTAATAATATCACCTTAAAAGTAGGTGAAGCAACGAATTACACTTTTGTAGGCAAACCATATCAGTCCATCACGTTTCAAACAAATGGTTCAATATTTAAAATAAGATATACGTTATGATAGTAGGAGAAGAACAATGGATTGGACAATATCACGATGAGGAGTACGATCTTTTTTTTAAAAAGATTAGAAAGAATATCAATCGGACAATAAAAAAAGTGAATCCACTTCAAGTTTTCAATCCACTTGGAAGGGGAATAGGCCTCATTAAAAAGTTAAGGGAAAAGCCACCCCAACAATTACCCTCTCAATCTACAATTTTAGTTAAGAGAAAACTTAATAATGCTTCTAAGGCAAAAAAAGTTGCTTTGGAAACGAGTAAACAAGACCTGTTGAAAGAAAGGGCTGAATTTGAAGAGAAAATAGTTCAGGAGAGGACACAGATTGAAGAGGAAAAAGTGAAAACAGAACAGGAAAGAGTTGATGTTGAGCAAGGTGAAAATAGAAGAATGCTTTACATCGGTTTAGCAGGACTTGGAGTTTTAGTAATCGTTGGAGGAATAATAGTTTTCATTAAAAGTCGACCGAATCAACTAAATACTTCAACTCTTCAACAATGAAGTCTAATTGTCATTAAAAATAGCATAAAAATGAGAATTCCAATTCCATGTCATAAAAAGAGATTTCGTTTAACGATAGGTTTTACGGTTATTCAGCCTTGTAGCTTAATTTTGATAGGGCGAGATGCTGAAAATCCTAATACGACTTACATTTCAAGAGAAGTGTCCATTGGAAGAAAATACTTTTCAGACGGTTTAGGATATCGAGAGATAAATATTCCCTTTCCATTAGCACCTAATTTTATGATGTTAGATGTTTGGGAAAAGGATAAAATTGGACGAAATATTTTTGAAGTGAGTAAGTTCGAAATCTCAACAATGGAACCAAGGGCAATTTGGGAACATCGGGACATCCATGATTTTATTCCATTTGCAAATTGGTTTTCACAGAAAGCCGGTGTATTGCCTGTTGGAATCTATGATAGCCCTGATTTAAAATATATGATCGATTATATGTCGGTGATAAAAGATGATCATGGAGTTCCCATGATTACTCCTGCAAGAACTTCACGAATTAATGGTAGAATTGAAGCAAGTCGCCATCATTTATTATCACTAAGCGTTCCTGTTCGATGGTTTATTTTAATGCATGAACGAAAACATTTTCAATTACCGACAAGAGTAGAAAAGGTAGCTGATTTAACCGCCCTTCGTGTGTTTTTAGATTATGGTTTCCCAAAAGTAGAAGCAATATATGCCTGCACTTTAGCCATGAAAGCAGAAACCACTATGGCTAAACAAGCAAAAGTTACCCGTTTAAAAGACATACACAGTTACATCAATCAATACATCATAAATAATACAGTAGAGTTTACTAAAACTTCAAAAGTAGCTGCATGATAGGAAGCGGATACCATATAGATAGTTATGAAAATTGGTCGAGTCAATTGGACACCTTCAATGCAACACAGGTTTCATTTAGAAATCAGAGTCAACAAGAAAGGTGGGTAAAGATTTGGGGAGCTAACCAAGCTACCTCGATTCCTAACAAGCCAAACTTTATAGAAACGAATACATATCCACAAGCAATTGTATTTAATTCTATTAATCAAGCTATTTATGTAGTTAATCAGTTGGCAGCCACACTGCAAATTTTTAATGTAAATAGCGAATTGTTAGCTGTAGTAGTTCTAGATGAAAATATAATCCCTACAGCTTCGCTAGTTGATATTGCCATAAACTCAATTACTGGTGAGGCATATATAATTGGTTCTATTTCTAATTTGCTATATGTGGTTGGTTTAAATTTCGAGATAACAAAGACTATGATGCTTGGAAACCGTCCGGTTTCGGTAAAGCATAATTCATTAACCAATAAGCTATATGTTCAGCATTTACTTCTGACAACAGTTAGTGTGATTGATTTGAATGAAGATTTTTCTTTAGTCGAAATAGAATTGAATGCTATACAAAGTTCAGTTGCAGTAAATGAAGTAAGTGGAGCCTGGGCTACATTAAGTAAAGAGACCAGTAACATAGAATTATTCAGTAAAGAGAATAATAGAATTAGAAACTCCGAAAGTGAATTGAGTGAACTTGGGAATCTATTATTTTCAAAGGATGGAATGAAAATAATGGCAATAGAAAAGAACGAAAAGAGGCTGGTTATCATCAGCATTTCTGACGGAGAAATAGTACAATCAACTCCATTTAGTTTCCAACCTCATTCGATTCAATTAGGAGATGGCAAAAATGTAATTGTTTCCACAATAGAGTTCAATCAGATTATTGAGTTAGACGAAGAATTCAATCAAGTTGCAGCAATAGAAACTCCAATAAAACCGATTCATTGGACAAAAGATGTAGAAAATGGAGTTTTCTACATCACAGATGCAATCAACAATAGAATATCGGTGGTAGGAGATGAAAATAACTCTCCAATCAACTATAGTGAAAACTACAAGGAAGTTCTATCAGATTTTCAGTATCAACCTATTTTGTTGAAACATTTAAAGGTATTCTACTCTGATTTAAACCAAATGCCATTGATTAGAATAGGAACAAAAAGCTCATCTGGCAAACTTGAAAGCCGATTAATATCATTGCATAAATACAATAGCCCACAGCATATTTCCACTATTTACGATGTGCAAGAAATAAAAAATGAAATAATAGATGGGAGAGCCTTTTGGGAGGTTTTAATCCCACCTGAGCAAACAATGACACTCCTATTGTATCATAGTTAAAACCGCTTTAGAATAGGCAGGATCAAGGATAAGAATTTAACAGAAGAGAGAGATGAAGAAGAGAGATGAGTTAAATAGAATGATTCGCTATGCACAGCGATTAATGGAAGGTGTTGACGATGGAATTATCGGAGATGCCACAAAAGTACTAATAGAGCGAAATACTTATAAAATTAAACTGATTAATAAGCAGTTTAATAGCATTCGTAAGTTAGTTGCGTTGATTCAATATACCGCATTAACCAGCGGAATTGAAGTTGGCAAAATAGATGGACTTATTGGTCCTCAAACTAGATTTGCTTTTGAGCAGTTATTGTATCTTGAAAAGCATTCAAAATTGCCTCCAACATGGAGAAAGGAGGATCTAGAGTCAGTTGGTTCTAACTCAAATGCTATTGGCCAAAATCCACATGGATTTCCAACTTATAGCGCAATTAAAAGATATTATGGAGAACCAACCACGAATCTAACAACAGTTCGAATTCCATTTGCACTTCGTTTGGCTTGGGATATTTCTGTAAAAGTAAAAAGGATCACTTGCCATAAAAAGGTTGCTCCTTCACTTATCGGAATATTAGAAGACCTTTTAGAGCATTATGGATATCAACGAATCAAAGAGCTAGGGATCGATTTATATGGTGGCTGTTTCAACCATAGAAAAATGAGAGGAGGTAGAAAACTTTCAACTCATTCATGGGGAGCTGCGATTGATCTTCATCCTGAAATGAATCAACTTAAATGGAATCATAAACGTGCTTTATTTGCTAAAAGTGAATACCAATTTCTTCTTGACAGTTTCGCTGCCGAAGGATGGGTTTCTCTTGGAGTAGAAAAGGATTATGATTGGATGCATTTTCAGGCAGTTAAATTGTGATTAGGGCAGTCGTATTTACAGCAATTGGTTTTTGGATCAGTAGCCAAGTTTATGAACGATTAGCTCTTAAACAACGAAAAGTTGAAAAGGAGACTACAAAAAGGAAATTGAGAAACTACCTAATTTCTGTTGATTGGAATCAATCTGAAATTGAAGGATTAATACTAAAAGTTTTTGGGACAGATGAATAATAGAATAGCTAACATATCAATTCCCGACAAGGATTCTCCTTGCCAATCTTGGAAACTCTATTATTCAGCATTAGTTAGCAATTATGGAACTCCAAATGCCAGAGAAGCCTGGTTGTATACGTTTAACCAAAGTGGTAATTCTAGTTGTACTAAAGACAAAGCATTCAATACTTGGGCAGCAAGAAATAAAATTGATGTAGCTAATGGAGTGGATAAAACAATTGCAGGTGTGACCGGAATTGGCAGCAATTTAATCAGCAGTTTAGGAACACTAACTGGTCTGACTCCAAAAGTTGCTATGGTTGCTATTGTTGGTGGATTAGGTATAACACTTTTCTTGTTTTCAGGATTGCAAAGCAAATTCAGGTATCCGATGTAATGGAGGTTCTACCTCTTGGAAAGGCAGGTTCTATTGCAAAACAATTAAAAGTATAACTATGAAAAGAGGGGTGATTTATGCAATTAGTTTGGTCGGGGTCATTTCCATTTCGGGAATTGTAATAGGAGTTCATCGGAAAAGAACAAAGGAAAAGAAAGACCAAGCTTTTGGGAAGTTTATTGAAGAACTAGAAAGCGCGAAGGAACCTGAAAAAATTAATGAGGCGGTATTAAACAAAGCCTTTAATCCTACATATTGGCAAGAAGCTTCTCAAAAAGGCACTGTTATCTCTGAAAAAGTGGCCTTAGAAATTGCTCACAGAATTGCAGCAGCTTGGAATGCGGGTTCTTTTTGGGATGACTTAGAAGAGGAAGTTTACAGAGCATTTGAAGATCACAGACTAAAGACTTTTAGAGATGTATCCAGAGTGTCCCATGTTTATCAAAGTGAAAAGGTATTGGGTAAAGACTTGTGGAAACACCTAATATCAAAGCTAAGTAGTGAAGAGTTTGCAAAAGTTAAAAGTATAGTAATCAAGAAAGTTTGATTAAAACTAACATGGAAAAAGAGAAAAAGTTAGAGAAGGGAAAAGTGCAACAACAAAACAACAAGTTTTCGATGATTACTAATACTCAAAAGGGTCTAATTAGTATTGGAATAGTTGCAGGTGCTGCATTTGCTATCAGCAAGCAGAAAGGATGGTTAGCAATTCTAGGATACATGTGGATAGGGAGTATTGGTGGAGGAGGAATAGCTTATTTATTCAAGAAAGATCTAAAGTAAGATGCAAAAAATAACAAGAACTAAAATAAAACCGATTTGGCTAATTCTATCAGGAATTGCAACGATCGGTATTGTGTATGGAGTTTATTATTTACTATCAAAAGATAGCCAATTCCCATCTTTTACTACTCAAAAAAATAGTAAAAATAGTTTTTGCAAACATTCTGGATTTCCACTTAGAGTTGGTTCCTGTGGAGAGGATGTTATTGTACTTCAAAAGTATTTGAATTCTAAAATAAAACCACCGAGAGTTCTATTAACAGTAGACGGAAAATTCGGAAACAGTACCAAACTCGCATTGAACCAAATCGAAAAGTTGAGTTCAGTGAGTCAAACGGCTTTTAATCAATTCAAAATACATTTTAATCCATTTCTGTAAAGCACAATTATGACACAAAATACAAAGATATTCTTAGGATTAGTTTCAGGTTTTATCGTTGGTTTTTCCATAAGTAAACTGATGATTCATTCTCGAAAAGAAGAAGTTGAAAATGAGGGAAAACATGAAATACCCAAAAAGAAAACTATCAATCTAAAAACAGAAGATCAAGCACTTGAAATTATCCAAGAGGAACCCTTACAGACAAAAGGAAGTGATGACTTTCCACTAGGGTTGGGATCAGAGGGCGATAGAGTAAAACGGTTGCAAATATTTTTGATGCGAAACTTGGGTTGGGTGCGACAGCCAGATGGACGATTTGATTTAATAACCCAAAGAAGAGCTGAGAAATTCTTCAAAGTAAAAACCATTAGTCAAAAACTGTATCAGCAGTTTATGTTAGATGAAATGGTCCATGATCAACGACTAAAACAGACGAAATGAGTAACGAAAAACAACCCCAAAATTTATTCAGTTACCTCGACAGAGTAATGGGGTCTGATGGGATTAAGACGACTAACAAGTTTGCCATAAGTGTAGATCGAGAAACCGCATTTACTTTACTTGGAATTGGGCTTGGTTTGGTCATTTTTAGCCACTTGTTAGGTGTAGGAATTAATAAAGTAATCAATTAAATAATTATATATGGAAGCATTAATGGAAATTATTGGTAGCAATATTCTACCTTTTTTAGAAAAGTTAGAATGGATTTACATCATCACGTTCATCTTACTTTGTTACAATTATCAAATGATTGAAAGGAATATCAAAGTTGCATTTCTATCAAAAATTAAAACCAGGTTTAAAGTTGCGTTAATTGGAATTTGTTACACACCTGTTTACTATTACTTGTGGGGACTTGGGAAAGAAGACATCGGTTATTTATTCAGTTCATTTCTCGTTTCGTTCGCTTTTCATAAACTGTTAGTAGATATCATAATAAATGCCATACAGAAACATAATAAACGTGCATATAGCTTCAAAGAACTAGGAGGTTCAGATGTCTAAAGGAAAAATAGCCTTCATTCTTTTAATGGTATTCAATTTCATTGTATTGGTATTTGTAGTTGACTTTGATGGTTCAGCAGAAGGTTATAAGCAGGAATTATCCAAACTAAGGGATGAAAATTTACAGCTTAAATCAATTAATTCTAAACTGGATTTGGAGATTTTAGAATTAACAACTTTCAATGACAGAATAATATCAGAATTGAAAGTCGAGAAAGAAATAACAACATTAATAAAAAGAGAGAGAGATGAAAAATTGGATGATATTGATGGGATGGATAATAGTGAGCTTTACGGCTTCTTCTCAAACTTTAAAACCGAAGGTGTTAACAGTCAATCAGGATACTAACTTTTGCTTTACTATACCACAAAGCAAAGTAATTGCTGAATACATAGTTAAAGGGAAATTCTCAGATACACTTGAATGTCAATACGAAAAGCAAATACAACTCTTAGAAGAAAGAGTTGACAACGACTTTAAAATCAACGAAAAGTTGAAGCAGAAAGTCTTCAATCTAGATACCATAATTGATAATAATGACCAAAGTATTTTGATTTTGACTGATCAAGTCAATCGACGTGATAAAAAGTTAAAAAGAGCCAAATGGCAAAAAATAGCTTTAGGCACGGCTTTGATTTTAACAAGCACCGCAATCATTTTAAAATAGAGATTATGAGTTTTGAAGGAGGGTATCAAAGTGATATAGCTTTAACAAATAGCAATGCGTTTGGTGGAGCAATTTTCATTACGAATATAGAGCCACAGGAAAGTTCGGAGAATGTGGCTGGAAAGGTTTTTTCGATTGATGGATCAGTCTTGCAGAGTTGCTCAAGCTCAACTAATTTGTTGAGCGTTTCTATCCTTGCAATTACTGGGTTTTCGACTTTTAAGCCAATTGTCATGGTAGAAGGCTTACCTGTTGAATTGATACAAGATGAAGATCAGAACGTATGGACAGGAATAATAGACATTGATTTGAATGGGAAAGCTTATATAGAGGCCATTCACAATGATGGGGCTTTTCATAGGTGCATGATTAATAGTGAACAAACTCCGGTTATCACCTCTGCTGTTTTTAGTGGAAATTACCCATTTAATCAAACAGAATTGAAAGAGAATGATGTCTTTAACTTTATTGTTGAGGCCTCAATCCCTTTCTCAACAATTGAGGTAGCCGATTATGGAGCTTCCAAAGCACAATTGAAAACAGTAAATGTCAGTACCAATGCCACAGCATCTATACTAATTGCAGATAGAGGAAATGTTGCAACGAATCTTGGTATAAAAGTCCGAGTGATTAATGAAAATGGAACAAAGAGTAATTGGTATTTAACGGAAGATTTTGGTTCAACAGATAAAGTTCATCTACTTGTTTTAAATAACCTTTCTCCAAGCGTAACTATCAATGAAATTATTTATCCAGAGAATCAAAGAGCTTTAAAGAATAACGAATCTGCTCAATTGAAAAGCAGTGTTGCAAATTATGATACAATTGTTTTTTCTTCACCAAACGAAGAATTAAATATTGAAGAAATCAACAATTACAGTACTTCCAAAACTTTAAGTAGAAAAGGGGGCAATTACAATATCTCAGAATCCAATATTAGTATTGAAGCAAAGCGAAGTGCAAATGGAGCAATTACAGTAGCAAATGAGATTGTCAATATTTCAAATATTGCTCCTTTGATCACATTTATTGCGCCTGAAACACGACTAGTATCTGGAGGCAATATGAATACACAAGTTCAAAGGCATCAATTTGTAATTGATACGAGTCAAGAATTATTAAATAGTCCTGTTTTTACAATACCTGAAGGAACATTAGAAAATGAAGCGCTGTATAATAATGAAACAGATAATTACGAGCAGTTTGTATTAATTCATGACAACGACGAAAAGGGAGTCTATACTGCCCAATTATTAATAGCAACAAGTCTATCAGGTATAGTGAGCACTGTTTTTAATAATGATGCACAATATGAAATTGGTGGATTTGTTAAAAGGATATTACAGTTCCAAGAATTTACTAATGAAACCGCCATCGGAACAAATGTATCAGAGACAAATAAGCTTGTTGTTAGTGATAAAGACGATGTATTAATGCAATACTCACCAACCGTCATAGATAGTCGTTTGGGCTTTACGATTACAAGTCCTTCTGATCAAATTAATCCAAAAGGCAATATTTTTCATTGGAACGATGTGCAGGCAGTAAATAACAATAGCACAGGGTTAGCAACCATCTCGATTGAGGAAATCCCTTAAAAGTCATATTAGTTAAGTGAAGTTGAACCGCTATGTCGAAAAACATGGTATAAAAAGTAGAAGATTATGGCAGACAATGTATCCAAACAAGTTTTTGAAGCAAATGCCGCATTAAATGCGCAAGAATTTGCAAACCGACAAATTTTAGTCAAAGGAGATGGAATTCCTACAGACAATGCTCCACAAGGAGCTAAGTATATGGATAAATCTGTTTTTCCTCCCGTAACTTATGTTCAGATAGATCTAGGAGTGGGCAGTAATTGGATGGCTGAGGGTCTAGGAGGTAAAAGTATCAATGGTGCAGTATTCATCACCGATATACAGCCGCAAGATCCACTTAATAATGTAGGTCAGAAAGTATATAGTTCAGATGGCAATGTGCTCGACTCCGCTCTTACTAATACAGATTTAGTCACTGTCAATATATTGGCTGCGTTAGGTCATACCAACTATAAGCCAGCTATAAAAGTGTTGGGACAGAATGTAGTTTTAGTGCAAAATGAAGATCAATCCATTTGGCAAGGTTCAATTGACATTGAATTAGATGGGGCTGAACGTGTAATTGCAGTCCATGAGGATGGAGCAACACATGAAGTTGAAATAGTTGCAGATCAAGGAGCTGAAATTACCCTAGCCAACTTTTCAGGAAACTATCCCAATGGGCAGACAGAATTGAAAGAAAATGATTCATTTTTATTGGAGGTGACCACTGATTCTGATATGACTAGAATTGAAGTTTTACCATATGGAGCAGCTAAAGCTCAAGTTTTTGATTTCCCTAAAACAAGTTCTACCATCATTGAGATTACAATTGCAGATCAAGGGAGTACACCAAAGCCTTTTGGAGTTAAGTTGAGAGCAATGAATGCAAACGGATCTTTTGGCAACGAATACTCTACTGAAGATTATGGAAATGTCGATGGAATTGAATTACTAAATCTCAATAACGAATATCCTGCAGGAATTATTGATGCAATAGAATACCCGATAGATCAAGTGGCATTAAAAGCCAATGAACAAGCATTGGTTGATCTTGAGGCGAGTGGTTATGATGTAATTTTTTATGACTCTCCTAACGGAGAATTACAAATCACAAATCCAAATAATTTTCAACCCTTTAAACAGGTCAATAGAATTGGAGGAGATTATAATGTCAATAATAAAAATATACGGATCACTTTAACGAAAGATTCAAATGGGGCAGTTACTGTTATTGATGGGGTGGTTCAAATTGCAGATGCAGATCCAATAATTTCAATGAATGAGTCTATTACACGATTAAGAAGTGGTGGAAACAATGGAACACAAGCCCAGAACTATGAAATTTCCTTGCAATCAAATCAAGAACTCATAGAAACTCCAATAATTACTGCCCCTCATGGTACGCTTCAAAATTCTATGCAAGATAGTGGTAACAAAACTTTGTGGACTCAAGATTTAAGAGTTCATGATAACGACCAAAAAGGAGTATTTGCCTTTGGCTTAACATCTGCTAAAAATTTGGCAGGTAAAGTAGTGAATTTATTAACTGGCAATGCATCATATGAACTTGGTGGATTTGTCAGTAGAACAATTCAAGTTCCCGCATTTCAAAATGAATTTGATTTGGAAGTGAATGTTGCCGAGACAAGTAAAGTAGTGGCAAGAGATAAAGATGCTATTGCATTGATTTACAAGAATAATTTAATTGACGAGTTAAAGAGTTATAGTATAACTGGACCAACTCAAACATTGAATGTGAAAGGAAATTTATTCTATTGGGCAGATCAACAAGCGGTAAATAATAACACCACTGGTTTAGCTAGTATTACAATTGAAGAGGTGGTGTAATGGCTGAATTTTGGACAGTTAATCAGGCACAAGCAAATGCTGAACTCTTAGCTAAAGAGTTCAGCAATCGCCAAATCTTAATTTTTGGTTTAGGAGAACCATTATTCAATGTTCCGATAGGTGTAGAATATGAAGATCGTAATTTCAAGCCTGCTATTCGATATCGTAAGATTGGAACAGCAGTAAACGAATGGCAACGTTTATATCAAGTTGAACCTGCGACTAATGAAGAGGTTTTAATAGGCGTGAATAACCAAAAAATGGTCACACCTGCTCATTTAACTGAAAAGTTGAATCAGTTTAGTTCAGAAATTTTGGGAATCCCAAAACATGAAATAGAAAGTGATTCTAACTCATTTACATTAGACTTAAAACCAATCGACCAAACAACAACCTTTAAAGTAGTTCTGCCTTTGGTTATCAATGTTGCTATCGCTTCTGTAAAAGTGAAAGTCCATTTAGAAGGAGCAACAATTTCTACTATTGAAGGAGGAGAAGTTGGACAAATTATTAATCTAAAAAGGTATACCAGTCAATCCTTAAGTCTAACTCGTTCAGATTTTTTAAAGCTCTCTTCTTTAATCACTTTAGAAGATAGTCAATTACTAGATAATATCACCTTGCAAAAGATTGAACCAACCATTTGGGTAGAGCTTGCAAGGAAAAAGTTTACCGAATAGCTATTCTTGGTAGACGGTTGCGTCCGTTTAAAACAGTTAAAGGAAGAAGGCGCAAGGACTTCCATAGTTTTAATTTTTTGTCAAAAAATGACAGAATAAAATCAGTTCAATGATAAATTTTGTAACTCAGTTACCGGCAGTTCTGGAACCAAATAGTCTCTATTTTTTAGAGGGTGAATCGGGAAATGCCCTTCATTACGTTTCGGATTCTGAAGGGAATGCAATTCCAGTGACTACAGTTCAAATCATTCAAAGCTACATGAGTGAGCTAAAAGGAACAGCTAATGGTTATGCAGAGCTTGATGGCAATCAAAAATTGCCTTTGGCCCAAATGCCAACAGGTTCTAGTCCTACTGAAATTAGCAATTCCATTAATTCAGTTCAAACCAATTTACAGTCGAGTATTAATCAAAAAGCAGATCTAGACTTGGTTTACAATAAGACTCAAATTGATTCACTAGAAAGTGGACTGCAAAGTCAAGTAAATTCAAAACAAGCAGCTTTAAGTAATGCAGGTGATGTAGCAAAGTTAGGTGATTCAACATTCGATGGAAAACCTTTGGTGCTTTTAACTGCTGCACAGTGGTAAAATGAGAATTAGTCGAAAGGGATTCCCTTTCGGCTTTTTTAACATTGATTAAATGGAAATTAAAAAGCTAAATAGTTCAACTGTAGGAACTCATTATCCATCACAGGCAATGATATTGACTGAGAAAGGGGAAATGTATGTAACCAAAGATGAGGAGACTTTAGATGGGTTTGAATTGGTCAAATTTCAAACGTATGACTTAGAACAATTGACAAGTATTGTCAATAATGTGTTGAAGGGCATTCCTATTAAAAGTGCAGCAATTGTAAACATTGATAATTTCTCAATTGCAGTTTCTCCGGTTTGCAATTTATACAAGGTCTCAAGCGCAAATGATTTCGAGGAATTGAGAACTATTGTCGGTGGTCATGAAGCTCAAGTAATTAGTGTAATGAGTGTAAATACAGCATTAACTATTAGTGGATTAGGGAACTTAAAATTAGAGGATGATTTTACAATTAACAATCCATTTAGCATAATCATGCTGCAGAAAAACGGAGAACAATGGATTGAATTAACTAGGCGAATTAATCAATAATAGGAGGGGAGAAAACATGGGAGATTGGGATTTTTATTGGAAAATAGCAACATTGGTTTTGGGTGCCACAGGCATTTGGAAAGTCATTGAATTATTAATTCGAGCAAGGTTTGATAAGCGATTGCGTATTGCAGAAACAAAAAACCTACACGTTCAGGCCGAGGCTCAAATAGTCGGTAATTGGATTCAATGGTCACAGCATCTAGAACAACGAGTTAAAGAATTAGAGGCGGTGGCAAGAGAAAATAGAAAACTAATAAAAAGGGTTGAATCACAAAGTGACATGATTGAAAGTCAAAAGAATCGAATTTTTGAATTAGAACAAAAAGTAAAGACGTTACAAAAAGAGAATTTAGCCTTGAGGAAGGAGATTTTAGAATTAAAAAAATGATGTCATTGAAAGAGCAAAGTCCGGTAGTTCAATTCCTTTTGACTGCTTCCTTAATCCTTACTGTAATCAATTTAACCTTTCTGGTGTCTGATCGATTTAGAGCAGTTGATCTGTGCGATAAATGCAAGGAGAAAAAGAAATGAAGCAACAACACATCTATTACATTTCTGGTATTCTAGCAGGAGCTATTGTAGTGTATTTAACTACTCGGTACTTTAATAACCGTTTTGACTTATCACTATTTGATAGTCCTGATAAAGTGGGAAGTGGTAAACAAATGAACCTGCAATTTTTAAAGATGCTTAAAAAAGCTGAACGTTATGCAGGTTTTAAATTTGAATATAATTCGGCTTTCAGAACTAAAAGTCATAATAAAATAGTTGGTGGGGTAGCTGACTCTTCTCATACCAAAGGTTTAGGTGTGGATATTAAGGTTAATTCTATAAAACAGAGAGACATTGTAGTTGAAGCAGCAAGAAAAGCAGGATTTAAAAGAATAGGAATTGCTAATACATTTGTTCATCTTGATAATGATTTGACTAAGCCACTCTATGTGGCTTGGGGTTATCCGCAAGGGAAGGATGCTCCTTATGATCCATTTGAGGGGAGGAGGGTAGCTTAAATAAAATTTCAATCTATTGTATTACAGTTCATAAAAACATATATTTGGTTGTAATTAAAATTTAAAAAATATACAATGGCAAAAAATGAAAAAACATCAAAATCAGTAGCAAGTAAAGCTTCTAAAATTCTAAAAGATCCAAAATCAACTAAAGCTATGAAATCAGTTGCAGCATCAGCTTTGACTCAATCTCCTGACAAGAAAAAAACGTCTAAGAAGAAATAAAAGTTTTAAAATAGATACGAACTTCTAGAATATATTTCGTGTTAACCTATATTTTAAAGGGATTAATTAAGCATAAAACTTAACAAAGTTATAGATGTATTTATCAAACCTATAACTCTGGAACTACAGAAAGTTCGGAAATAATATCTCCTTTCATCTGGAAGAACCTAGTTTAGACTTGAATTATACAAAGGGACTAAATGTTAATTTAAACAGGAATCTTGATAAGAAATTTCGAAACATTTGGAACTATTGATTGAAGTACTCAACTAATCGTTGTTGATTCAAAAAATAGTCTCGAAAAAGAATAGACGAATAAAAATATTATCTAATCGTTTGAAGATTTATAATAATACAATGTTTTTAGAACTAAAACTCTTTAACATAAATTAGACTCGCATTGTCGATAGCTTCATTCTTGAGTCTATAATTCAATCTATCAATAAATGAGATAGAAATTTTATCATCATTCAACATATATAAAAATGTTTGGCTATCAATAATACTATGAACTCCGTCAGAACATATTATTAGTTCATCATTTGCTTTGATAGTTAACTCTTGATAAGAAATAATTGACTTCTTAACATCTCCCTGTATAGAACGAGTCACTATATGAGAATATTTTGAAGATTTATAAGTTCCATTTAAGGAATCATTATCTGAAAGCTCATTGATTAAATTGTGAGACTTGCTTTCAAATAACAACTTGTTATCTGAATAGTGTAGAATTTTAATATCTCCTACCCAAAAGCACTTAGCGATACCTTTCGATAAAATAATAGCTCCAAGAGTTGTGCCCATCTTAGAATGGTTTTGCTCTTGATATTGTCGAATGGCGAGATTAGCCTTATTTATAGCTTTTTGTATAGTGTCCTCATTTATATCATCAGTATTTGATAAAAAAGTTAATGTGCTTTCAGTCGCTATTTGTGCAGCTAATTCACCGTTGTCGTAGCCGCCCATACCATCTGCAACAAGATATATATAGGTATCAGAATCTAAATTCTTTATCAAGATAACATCTTGATTGACCTTTCTTTTTCCTTTATATGTTAATGTAGTTGTCTTCATTAATTCCCTGTAGCTTGTAAAGTGCCACCTCCATGTTTTGTTACTCTTGGCCTAGTTGAAATTTTTACCGGCTTTGCAGAGATACTATTTTCTGTTGCTTTAGTAGCCCATAAAAACCCTTCTCCTGGTTTTAATGCACTCATATCTGCAGGTGTTAATGTTGAAAGTTGAGTAATTGATTTTTGTATATGTCTAAGCCATTGAGGACTATTGAATTTATGAAGTAATACGATTGAGCTTAATTCAATTATTTCATTTGGAAGACTAGGTGGATCTTGACTTGCTATCATTATACTTACACCTTTATGCCTCATCTCTCGTATGGCGGTAACTATATTCCCAGTCAAGTCTTTGTTATCCATATATTTATGAGCTTCGTCAAAAACTATAAATTTATTAAAGTGGAGACCAGCAACATTTTTGACCACCGAGAAAATATTGAGCATAATTACAAAGAGACCTAAAGCTTCATCCTTCACAATGAATTCATCTCTAAGATCAACAATTATTAATCTACCTGGTTTCAAAACATCCCTCATCATAAAACCATCATCTATATATTCTCGAGCAAAACTTAGTTTTTGTTTAGCGAGAGCTTTTTGGGAATTACTTAAAAGTTCAGACTCTTCTACACTTACTGCAAGTGCTTCTATTGTAATAT
Source organism: Acidiluteibacter sp. (assembly GCF_055129545.1). NCBI lineage: Bacteria > Pseudomonadati > Bacteroidota > Flavobacteriia > Flavobacteriales > Cryomorphaceae > Acidiluteibacter > Acidiluteibacter sp. Next base: position 20,109 of record NZ_JBSRUB010000016.1, read on the forward strand.
TTGACCGATGTTCTTTCATAATAGCTTTGAGTTGCCTTATGTAAGTTGAGTCGTTTCCAATAGCACCTAATATAAACATCCAATCTTGCACATTAAGCTCTTTGGAATTAAAAGCTATAGGTAATACCTTTATTGAAGGATACTCAACTTTTCTTTCTGAAATTTTGTCTTTCGGTGTGAGAATAATAACATCTTGAATACTGCTGGGATCAGCTCCATATCTAGCTTTCAATTTAGCCAACTCGTTTTCTTCATCATTTGGCAGAATCATAGAAGTAAACTCAGGTTCATAATCCATACTTTCACTATAATGAAAAATCACTCCTGCTAGTGGAGCTGGCAATTGGTTGATGTTGCTAAATTGTTTTAATACCATTTCTGAAATTGTCCCAATAGTGTAACTTTTTCCACCACCTTGAACGCCAAATAGACTTATTGTATTTGTTTCACTTAGGTCTATAGCTATTTTCTTTTGAAGAAAACTCTCACCTAGAATACCATATTGATCACTAGGAGAGGTTTTTCCAATAAGTATATCAAATTTAGGCACAATATGATCTTTTGATGATTCATTAGAAATTATTACTTCTACATCTACGGCTAAATTCAATTCACTAATAGATTCAGGATATTGATTTCCTTCTCTAGCAGGAGCTTCGTCCATATTTTTATCCAGTGGAAATTCTGTTTCATTTATATCTAAATCCTCATTGTTCGTTTCAATTTCGTTTTCAAGCTTTGATTTGAATTTCTGCATAAATGGTTTTAGCTCACTCTTATTTCCAAAAGCTTTTTTCAAATCCGTGTCAAAATCGCTTTCTTCAAGTCTTTTTGTGTTTAAATCAGAATCAGGGTCTAGAATTTCATCAATTAACTTTCCACCAAATGTAAAAAAGATGGACTCATTGTCTAGAACTGTTTTTTTATGTCTTTCCTTTGCAGCAAAGTCAAATATTAAACCCAATCTTTTGAATTTCAACGTAAACCCTAAATCAAGTTTTTGCATAAAAGCAAGATATTGATTATAGGCACTATTTGATAAGTATTGATATCTATTTGCTCGCTCTAAATAGAAAGTAAGCAACGATTTTAATTCTTTGTTCTTAATCTCACGATCTAAGCGATCAAATGAGTTATTATATTCTGGATCAAAATGATTTCTAAAAGCTTCTATTGTATTTTCAATTTGATCCAACATTTTCAATCGAAGCGCATCTTTTTCTGTTTCTCCTAATGATTTCCTACATTTAATTTCAATTACAGAAATGTGAATTTCCTTTGAGGAGGGGTTTATAGAAACCAGAAGATTATCAGCTCTTGATTTACTTCCTGAAGGAAGATTTTCAAATAAATTCTGATGAAGATCAATTGGAATTAAAAAAGCATCTTCCAACATTTCTTTTTTCTCTAAAACACGCTTTGTAAATGCAGACCCAATGACCTCGAAAGCTTTATTTTTTGTTGAGTTTAACTGTAACACTAAAGAACTACTTACAGCTCTAAGATCTTCTAATAATATTTTAATTTTATGTTCATCTTGTTCATTATGAATGTCAAGATTAAATTCTTCAAAATGTGGACCCAACAAACCAAGCACTTCAGATGTAGGTCGTGTAGTTAAAAAAGAAGAAATTCCTAATATTTCTTCACCTGGAACATAGTCTAACAAAAATGGAATTTTTCCATCTTTTGAAGGTTGGTCAAAAATTTGAGGCCCAAGGTTTTTGTCAAATGTTATTACCCAATCTGAGTAATCGTGTAAATGTGTCAAAAGAACTTTATCTCGATCATTTAATCTCAGTTGTGTAGAGGGAATTGACGTAGTATATTCTGACACCATAGCATTACTTACGAAGCTCTGAATATTTTCGAATAGTTTAATACCACTAGATCCGGTGGTACTATCATATTTCAAGAGTAATTGATTAGCTTGAATAAATCTGTTCCATTTAATTTGAGATCCATTTTCATCAACTACAACAGATGAATCTGTGATCAAACCATTAAGGTAAAAGTTACGATCTTCAATCGAAGGTGTTATTAACTCTATTGAAATTGGAAAAGGACTTATTAGGAAGCTTAAGTGAGATGTAAAACTTGATGGATCACTCAGATAATCAGAAATATTATTTATCGAAAAGCGTAATTTAGGAAACAATCTATTTCTTGAAGGTTGTGAGAAAGCCTCTGCTTCTTCCGTAATATTTGATTCTGGATTGATAAGTATTTTTAATGACTCTCCATGTTCTATAATTTTATCATTGCCTTTAAAAATTCTAACTTCATACGTTATATTCTCAAAAACCTTTTCCTTTTCTAATTCAACAAAAGCATTTGAAAATACTTCAGCATCACCGGCATTAAATAAATTAACGACTAATTTATCAATATAAGGGTGTTGAGCTAAATAGTTTTTTATGTGTCTAATAACGAGTTTTAAGCTTAAATCCGTTTCTACATAATTATCTTTGGTAATATTAAATAGCAATCTTAAATAATGCTGTAACTGCCTAGAGATAGACGTCATTCCATTTTTTGATTCCTGAGAAATCGTACTCAAATACAATCCCCAACCATAAGATAGTTCACCACTATAGTTGTAGGCTTTTTGTGAACTGGGCTCAATTAGCACTAATTGATTGTTCTCTGGTGATAGATTACCAATGAACAAGTCTTCTAAATGTTGAGACCAAGCTTCTTTATGTCCTGAGAACTCTCTTGTCTTTCTTTCCCAGTCTTCAAATACTTCTATTAATTGAATAGTCCATGCAAGTCTAAGTGGATGTAAGGGAGAGACTAATAATGCCTCAACTTTACTACCATCAGGTAATTTGCTCTTCACACGAGAAACATCAATCATTTGAAGCTCTATTAAAAACTCCTTAAGTTTGGTTTTCTCCTCTAATTCAATGTTATCAGATTCTAATTGGTTTTTTAATTTACTAGTCCATTTCGAATAACTCTCAACATATTTTTTTATCTCTTCCTTATGGATAAACAAATTAGATGTTTCAAATATTCCATCCTCATTATTATTTGAATTAACAATAGCGTCAAAAACTTCCTTTCTAAGTTTTAATAATGACTTAGGTACAATTTCATTTAATTCACTTTTTACAAATTCTATGTTTTCAAATCCTATAGCTAACTTATTGCTTTTAAGCTGACATTTTACATATCCCAAGCTTCCAGCATTTAAGAGAAACTTATTTTCTATTTGCCTAAGTTTCGTTGAAATGTTGACTTGGTAATTATGCTTGTCAGAATAATTAATATGAAATGTAGAAGAGTGTTTTTCCTTCCCATCGTTAATCCAAACATTTGAAGTCTCTGATGGTTCAGGTATATGGCATTCTTCATCGTTCTTAAGTGCCTCAATACGGTACTTTAAGAAAGCTTGCAGAACATTATTAAGCTTATTTTTTTTCTGGTTTTCATCACGGTCTATAACATCTTCTATCACGTAATCAAAATCATCTGAATCACAGGTTAATTTATAAGGGAAAGTATTTTTATGAGCATCTGAATCGTCTTTTTTTGCTTCTTCCCATGCTCTTTGAATTTTAGAATCTTTAAAGTCATCATCAGCATTAAGCATGTTTGTATGTTCATCCTCTGCTATAACTTTTAGAAAATAAGATCCTACTTCTATTACATTTGGGTTCAGCTCTAAAGTAACGTCCCGGTATGACCTGTTTGAATTTGAATTTTTTACCTTTCTTAAGACTGTAATCTCATCTCCATTACTTCCATTTACAGCCATCAAAATAATTCTAAAAAATTTCAAATCCTTAATGTCCTTTGGATTAGGATTTGTACTAAATCGAATTCTTAATTTAGCTGTTGCTCCCTCTTTAGCATAAAGAACATTAGTACCCTCTTCAACCTTTAAATCTGTTGATTTTATATCACTTATTATCAACTTAATATGAGTAAAATCTAAATCTGGTATTGGCCAATTACTAAAATTTAAATTGCTGTATTTTGCATTAATTGACTCGCAAATATCTTGAGCATTTTTAGCATCTTTTTCTTTTTTTAAAAAATCAACAATGTCTTTTTGAATAGAATCATTCTCTAATCTCAAATCAGAAATACGATCGTAAAGAGGTTTATTAAATGCAGATAACAATGCAACACTTTCTCTATTAAAATTAAGTCTAGACCTTATCTTTTCTTTGTGGTTTAATAATATGTAATCAGGAATTAGAGATAAATGAAACAAATTATTACCAATAGATTCTGCGCTATAGTTACCTTCTGCAACGGCAATCAAATAATCTATAATCTCTGATTTTGATGGAGATAAATAGTCAATAATATCTGTTGAAATAACTTCATATAAATCGTTAGGTATTTCACTTTTAAGCTTCTTTGCAAGTTCATTTTCAATTCCTTCAAAAGAAATCTCTTTAAACGTAGCATTGCCATATGAATCTTCAGCAGCAGTTCTACTATTGGATGGTACTAAAATTAATAAAGGTTTATCCTGTTTGTTTCTTAATTCAATAAGCTTTGTAGCAGAAATATATCTAGCGTCGGGTTTATCATCTTCAGATACTATATACAAATCTATATGCTTGTGTTCATTTAGAATTAAATCCCATAGATGCTCTAATTCTAAAGTGCCAAGTCCTGTAATTTTCATGCAATGCCCAGCAGAAGCATTTCTAAAATCAGACCTATGTAAATCAAGAATAAGTTCAATTATCTTTTGGTAATATATATTTATTGTGTCCATTCTTATCTAATCTTTTAATTCGTAACGCGGACGTATTCTTTGCAAAATATATGCATCACTTAAATCATTATAAAAGCCAATTTGACGTAACTTCATTTTAAATGCTTCTACATTTTCTTTAAAAGCCAAGTGTGTGTTTAAATCTGCATCTTTAAATCGTTCTTCAGATAATCCATTTATTATTAAACCATATCTTTCTCTCATGTTGCCAATAAGCTCTTCTATTGATAAAGTTTTTGTTTTAAAATGATCATCTTCTACATCAAGAACAAGTATTTGCACTAATGTTTCTAATAACCTAGTTCCTAAAACATAGCGTCTTGGATTTTTTTTACTTCTTCCTTGAGACATAAAACCTCGCTCAGAATTTTTTTGAGATAAATTGTCAATTAGTTGAACGTGGTATCGATACTGATAAGTTCCACGGGCTTTAATAATTAACTCAATGTACTTATCAAAATAGGTGTCTTCGTATTTTACCATATCTTTTATAAGTTCTCGGTCATCCTCCTCAAGAGAGTTATATAGATTATCCCATTGGGTTTCAAAATATATTTCAAAACCATTTGGCTTTTTTGCCAACGCAGAAAGTGCTTTATCCAAATTAGATGAGTCAGTTTTTTCTAATTTCAATCGCCGTAAAGCAGCATTAACTTGAAAGGTCGCTTTTATATAATCGTATACACTATTGGTTAGATTTTCTGCATCTGCACTCGCAAGTTTTGAAATTTTACTTTCATTATTATCTGTTGCATCAATTACAATATTCCAATTATCAGTATGTTCAATAGAGCCTTTCTCTACCATTTCTGGTAAAAGATATACTAACTTTTGAATATATATGGAAAGATGAAAGGAAGTAATAGTTTTTAAATAATCAACTACCACATTTCTTGGGATTCTTCTTTTATAAACTAGTAAGCGTCTTACGTCATCGCAGTATAATTTTGCTTGTTTATCTAATAGTGGTCTGATTTGATTCAAAGAACTGTTTGTGTCTAAAAAACCGGGATTAAATTTTTTTATAATATGCAGTAATCCTAAACTATCTACATTCAAACCCTCTTTAATATTGATTTTTTGAGTAACACTATCCCAACCTTCCATTAAAAAACTCTTGAGATCCTCCTTTACTATAGGATTTGCTCCTAACATCAAATAAACTTGATCTGCAGTATTATAATCTCTGGTATGAGCTGCGTTTCTTACACGATAGCTTTCTAGGTGAATTGGTCTTAATGAAGATATCTTTTCTTTATCAAGGTTTCCTCTATAAACCATGTTAACTAAATTACTTCGCATCCATAATTCTACAGCATCTTTATTGTTAGTGAATCCTTTAACTAAACCATTCTCTTCTAGTTTACCGAAGACACCTTGTAAATAATCTAAATCAATGAAAGTGCTACCTGCTCTCTGTCGAGGTCTAATTCCGTTATGCTTTAAAAGCATAAATAGATTTACAAAAACATTGTCAATATTTACAGCTTTAGCATCTCCTGCATAGATTAGCTCATTTCTTAAGACACTCTCTTCTTTGTTTAACTTTATTGCCATATCTATAATTCCAATGTTTCTATACTGAGGTGGTTGTTGACATCTTTGCTAATTTCATAAAACTTGATATTGTCTTTAGTCACAACAACTTTATCATAGGAGAGATTTTCCAAAAGGTTTTTAAAAATGGTTAACTCTACAAACCTTCCCCTTATGTCATTTAAAGATGGACTGTATCCTTTCTGAATGAAATAGAGCATTTCAAAAAGATCTAAAGAAATCACTAATTCAATACGTTGTTCTTTTTTATGCCTAAAAATTAGACTGTCAGGTTCGTATTCTAAATACTTGACAAGATGATCTGTGCGACTTACAAATAATTCAAAGTCGTTAAGATCAAATAATCTAAATGATTTACTAAAAGGATCATTAGTTTCAGAAGAGCTTAACACTAAGTGATTTCGCCAAATAGACTCATTTGCACAACCCTCATTCATTGAAATAGCCTGAGAAATCGACATTTTCAATTTAAGTAATGAATCTTCGGATAGTTGTTCAAATAATATGGGCAGTATTTTTTTTATAGCTTCAATGTTCGTTGTAGATTTAAAATCAGTCCAACTTGTTACTTTGTATTCCACTAAAGGTGTTATTTCATAAAAGTCGGTTCCTGAATTTTGAATACTAATGTGTTTAACTTCATTTTGTTCTTCTTGAATTATTTTTTTTATTAGTTCTAAGCATGGTTTCATGAAAGCTGAAAGATCATTAAAATCTTCTTTAATGAATTGTAATTTTACGTTCTTAGATTCACCATTATCGGTTACATAATTTATAATAGCGTCTGAAACACTATTTTCTTTGTCTACGTTGAGTGCTTTATAAAAATTCAATAATGATTGGTAGGGTAGACGCTTTTGATAATTACTTATACGTCCTTCAAAATATTGATGTCTTATATATGTTTTTTGAATTGTTTTAATTTTATCTATTAGTTCTTCTGATTGCTCATGTGCAGGGACATATATTTTATTATTATTAAAATCACCAAAGAGGTTAAATGTTCTATCAGAAAATTCTAAGTAATGTCTTTCAATATGTTGACTAAAAAATAAATCTCTGTCTAGATTAGGTATAGCAACATTTCCAATATCTGTCTCTCTTAAAAGTTTTATTAACCTGTCATTATTTCCTGAGTCTTCATACTCTGAATTAGTAAGGTTAAAATAATACAACTGCCAGTATTCTTCAGGTTCATGCTGCAGTGTTGTGTAAATATTTTCTACCTCTTCACAACTATGATCTCTAGAGATCATAAAAGCTATATAAGACCTTAAATCGCGCATCGTGATATGTAATTCTCTTTTTAAGGCAACAGTGCGCAATAGCCATTCCATTCTGGTAATTACTTCATCTCCGGAAGCAGGATCGTTTAGCGATTCAACGTTATACTTTATAAAACATTTATTTGCAACAGAACATCCTTCACACTTATTCCATAAGCTCTTTTTTGTCAATGCTTTAACTTGCTGTCTAAATAAACTAGGTTCTTTATCGTCTACTGCTGTTACAGACCTAAGATTAAGGTTTATAATCATTAAGCCTTGTGGCAAACTAGCATGACCTTCTTTATAGAAATATTGATCTATGGTATCATGAAGTAATTTATACTTTTTGGAGGTTTTTAAAAATTCTACAAGTCGACCTTCGTTAATCGCTATAACTCTTCCTTCAACTGCATTATTATAATTAGTTAATCCCTCAAAAGGGTTAAAAAATGATTCAAGTACCTCATTGTTAATTTTCCCATCTTCATCTTGTGAACCATCATAATTGCTTTCATAAGGTGTATCATTAATGTCAAATCGAGCACCATTTTTATGATTAAAGCGTTTCAGGTTTTTTACACTAGGATCATTCTCAATTTTCCTAATAAAAGCAGTTTTACCGTCTCCTGCATTTCCAGTTATAATGATGAGCTTAAAACGAGCATCCAGTATATCTGGAATTAATTTTCTATCAAGTTTTGAGGGAGAATAGGTAAGCTGGTCATAATTAGATCCGCGATCATTTACACGGGTTCCCCAATTTCCAGATTTAGACTGGCTATAAAGCGAGTTAATATAATCTACTACATCTATACCTTCTACCTCAATTTTATGTTCCTTTAATCTATTAGTATTTTCTTCAAAAGATTCTTTTAGAGCATTATAAACTCGTAAAACATTGCCATCATTAAAGTTGTGAGCACCACCTTGCCAGAAGGTTTCATTAATTAAAATCTCATCATCAACTTTAATTACAATTTTAAGTTTGTCATCTAATGAAATTGAGCTCTTGTAACTTTTAATAGCATCCTTAAATCTATCTAAGGAAGAATAAACAGTCGAGCGAATATCACTATAAGTTGACATTTTATTCAATAGCTTAATATTAGTGCTACCTTGACGTATAAAGACTTCTATGCGATATAATTTTCCTACCTGAACCCCTTCATCATTTTTATTTTCAGCAAGAAGATTGTCTTGACCAATTTCTTCAAGACTTTCAAGCATGTCTTTAGCATTCAAAAAACGTGTATCCCGTTTAGTGCTAATTGCTTTCAATAAAAACTCAGCGAAATCATCAGAGATTCTTTCATTGAGATCCTTTGGGTTTGTTGGAGCTTTACTAATACTTGGTATTCTAAATTGTGCCCAAGGATAATTTTTGGTAACTAATTCATATAAAGTGATTCCTAATGCAAAGGTATCTGCTGAGAAATCCCAGTTAATGTGATGTCCGTCCAATAAATCAGGTGCCAAGTAGGGGTTAGTTCCTACATAGGATTTATCATTCTGTATTAGTGAAGCCACATTAAAATCGATAAGTACAAAGCGACCTTTATTATCCCAAATAATATTTTGAGGCTTTACATCTCTGTGCATTATTGGTTTCTCTCTTGTCTGAAGATAATCCAAAGCAGATAGAATTTCTGTTGCTAATTTATATACTGTAGTAATAGGAAGATTAACATCTGTTTTTATATAAGCACTAAGATTATCTCCGTCTAGAAACTCTGTAGTTGTATAAAACTGGTTTTGAGGTGTTTTACCATTCCAACTAAATTTCACAATATTTGGATGATCTAATTCAATTAGTGCGTTGTATTCATCTAATACGGAACTAATATTTACACTTTCGTGAAAAAGTTTCAATGCATAGTCACGTCCTTGTAAATCGTGTTTTGCTTTAAAAACTCTTGAATAACCGCCTCTACCTAAAATTTTATGAATGATATAATCACCAACTTTGTCTCCTTCTTTTACTTCGTATGTATCTATTGCCTGAGAAGAGCTAGATGTAGTAGCTTTTGTTTGTTCTTTAGTAGACAATTCTATTTTTAAAGCATTGTTAATAAATGCTTCAAGTTCTTCGAGGCTATCTATTCGTTTATCGCTATCTGTAAGAATTGTTTTCAGACAAATTTCATCTAACCATTGCGGCAAAGAACTATTTTTTGAAGATGGCAATCTATCCTTAGGTAATGTACCTCCTAATTTATCTAGTTCAAAAGGGCTTTTTATTGGCTCTTTTCCTGAGAACAACCAATAGATTAATATCCCAAGTGAATAAATGTCCGAAGCTCTTGAGGCATCTTTTGCTATAAGTTCTAGCGGATGATACGGAGAAGCATTAGACTCGCTTATCGTATGCATTACTGTATAGCCATTGTCATTATGGTCTGTAAAGTATGACTTTCCAAAATTACCTAAATATGCATATCCATTATTTAAAAATATATTTTCAGGGTTTATATCTCTATGAAAGATATTCTCTTTATGAGCTGCTTTTAAAGCACTCATCACATTTTTAAGAATGTTTATCTTTTCATCAAACGTAAAGGTTTTACTTCTTGCGGTAGATCGTAAGGAGTCTTCCTCCATTAAATCTGTAATTTCATAGAATAAATGATTTTCTTCATCTACTTTAAACTCTACAGGTAGAATAAACGGATTAGATCTTATTTTTAATAAAGCATTATACTGATTTTTAATACTCTCCTCACGAGAGCGCAATTCTTCAGGAGATAAACCAACTACTTGTAATGCATATTCTTTAACACGCTTACGTATGTTTGAAGTCACATTTTTAGGTTTCACCAAATACTCTACATAATTATCAGACTCTTGTTTTAAAATTTCAACAATCTCGTAGCCTTGAACTTCATTTTTCTGATGTGGTGATTTTTTGTTTTGCTCGCCAATTAAGAATTGTACAATATCACTTTGGATGTCTGCAATAGCGTCATCTCCTTTGCCTATTTGTTCAGATTCTGTAATGTATTTTATAAGCTTGTCTGTAAGCGTAAAAGATAATTTTGCAGCTTCTTGTAATAATATTGGTTCGAAAGAGTTAGGGTAGGACAGGCTCACCATATTTTGTATCCAAGCTTTTCCCCAAGCTCTATTTGCTTCTTTTAATTTTGAAGCAAGTATAGCTGTCTTTTGACGGTTTGTCTTTAGTGGATTAGGTTTTTGTCGGTCATTGATATACCAGTAGTCGTCTGCTCCTTCAATTTTTCCTTTCCAATCTTTATTTTCTATGTTATAAACTGCATGTGGAGCAACAACTAATAAATCATATTCCCAAAACTGCGTACGATTGTTTCTCGGATTAGTAGAAGCTACCTCTACATTTGGAATTAAAAAGTAATTGTCCGGAAGCTTAACTTGTAAGTAATCAAGCAAACGCTTTTCTCCGGCATTTACAACCGAATCAAAATAAGGTGGTTTTATTATTTTTGCCATTCTTCTATTTCTTTTTCAACTAAGGCTATGGCTTCATTTTCCTTTCCTAAAGCTTGATATAACATAGTATGAGCTGCTTTTACTTTACTGTCGATTCTTTCCATAATCGATTTTTCTAATATTGGAACTGGTATATCTTTTAGAAATTCTTGAATTGGTCTACATAGTTTAGTGCCTGTTTGAGTGGATCTTATTAACCTAAAACCATAATCTGAAGAAAGCCAACTGAAAAGATAACCTGAAGGTATTTTTTCATTCGTTTTCATTCTTATAAATTCACCGGCAACTAGTTGATTTGCTAATTCTTCGTTTGCAAAGATTGTTCTGCAAAAAGTTTCTCCTTCACCCAAAGTTCCCACTCCAGCAATTAATACTTCACCATACTCAACAAGTCTATCTGATTTTACATATCTTCTAGATAAATTTTTTCCAACTTTTCTAAAATTGAAGATGTCCGATTGATTAAGGAGTTTAATTGCCTTTTTTGATTGAACTTCTAATCTCCTGAAAGAACCGGTAGTGAAAAATTGACTTTTATCTAAACAGTCACTAAGGCTTAGGTGTTTAGTTTGCTTTATTTCATTTATTAGTTTATCAATCTTTTTTGAATAGTTAAATGCATTAATACTTAAACTAGAAATATCATTAATTGACTTGGTAAAAGTTGAAGTTTTTCGATGATTACTATGATTTCCGAAATACTCATAATCGACTGACTCTAATTTCCTTAATCCAGCGTTCAACTTCAAATCTTTTAAAGCACTATCTAAAATTAAATTCGATTCAACTTTTAAATTAGTGGATTCAACAATTAATTGGTGAATTCGATTTCGAAAGTTTTCATTAAAGTTAGGAATTAAGGTTTTTTTAATACCGGGTGCTTCAATATAACGAACGACAGAACCAGATGCATTTTTGTTTAGCTGAGAATATCCATATTTCGAAGTTAACACTGCATAAACATAACCATATTGATTCGTGTCTCTTACATCTACTCGGCATACATTATTTGCATAACAGATTCCGTCACTAATTTTATTAACTATTCTGGTATTACCGATTGTACCAAATCCAGTTATTAAGATCTGGTTCTCTTCAACAAGAGCTTTAACTTTTTCAGCTTGATTCTTATTTATAAAAACTTCATTTCCTTCGAATGAATTTGGAACATCACTACTTTGACAATATTGAGTCGATTTATAAGTTTCTTGTGAAAATTGTCTTTTAAAAATAGGAGGATTCCAAACATCAGCTAAATCAGAAAGTGTTTTACAATTATTACTATTTTCCTCTAGAATACTGCTATTAACTGCATCCACGTTTAAAAAATATCCACTATTTAAACGAGCTTCCGAAATTATTTGATTTGATTTAATATTTTTAATAATCATAATTACCTATTTAAAAAACGTGAATATTCAGCAGATATATTAGGTAAGTCATCATCAACTTTCTTTAATTTTTCTTTTCTAATTCTTAAGGATTTGTCACCATTTTTCTTTTTTATTAGATACTTGGTTTCAGTATTAAAAATTAGCTCTGCTCCATCTTCATCGCGCAAGTAAACAGGATTTCCTCTGCGATCTTTACCTAACTTTTCAGCGATTGCCATAAAAACATCATAATTCTCTGAACTTTCTTGAGCTAATTGTCGCTGTTCTTCGCCTTTTTTCTCTAAAAAAAGTAGTGATGCTTGAACTCCTACCTGAGGGAGAAAAGCCTCGACAGCTAAATCTACTGAAGCTAAAATTTTAAATCGATCTAAGATCCATTCTCTTACTGACTGCATATTTGGATTTCCGAGAATCCCGTCTGGCAATACGACCGCCATTTTACCACCAACTTTTAAAAAATTGTAACAAGCTTCAATAAATAAGACTTCTGGGGCAGTGCTATACTTACTTAAGTGATAACGTGAGGCAATTTCAGTTTCCACTTTCACTTTTGCACCAAATGGAGGATTCGTAAAAATCATATCAAACTTTCCACGTGCATCCGTCCCGTAATCATTCTCAATATCTTGCATTTTAAGCAAGCTGTTGTCAATAGCATTATTAATTTTTTCAATCTCAGAAGGATGTTCCCAAAGTGGATATTCGAGAGAGTTTACGTGAAAAATATTTGCGTGACCATCACCACCCATTACCATATTCATACGAGCAGCTTTCTTTAAATCTGGATCAAAGTCAAACCCAAAAATGCTATTTTCTGCATATATCCTTACTTTTTCATTTACTTCTGGCGAGTTGTATTTTTCTTCCAAATATGGCCCTTCTAAATCAGGAAACATTTCTTTCGCCATTTGTTGGCGAACATGGTCTAATACCATTACTAAGAAACCACCAGAACCGCATGCAGGGTCGAGCACTCTATGGTGCTCTTTTGGGTCAAGCATCTCTACCATACATTTTACAATGTTACGAGGCGTAAAAAATTGACCTGCTTCCTGCTTTAAGGTGTTGCTTACAATGGTTTCATAAGCCAAGCCTTTAACATCTACAGAGGCATCTAAGAAAGAGTATTTTGCTAATTCTCCTGCAATGAACGCTAAACCTTTATCTGTTAAGTCTATACTTTCATTACCTTGAAATACTTCTGAGAAAAGATCGTCTTCTTTGAGCTCAGTAAATAAATCTTTAATTCTCTTTGCCACGGCCTTTCTTCCTTCTTCAGAGTTTTGTTCTTTAACACCAACCCAAAACTTACGACGGTAACTTTCGCCATTAGGCAATTCCATAAAACGACGTTTCTCGTCATAAAGCTTGCAAAATATTAAGTTTAATAACTGCCAAAATGCATCCTTTTTTCTACCTTCATTTCCATAGATATAATCGTGCGAACGCTTGAATACCTTAATTAAAGAATCATTCGCAGGTGTCCGGGTGTGTGAGCGATCTGCCCTGTCTAAATCTTCTAATGTTTCTCCTTCACCAGGGAAGTCTGATAAGTCTGTAAAGTCAAAATCAAAACCAATATCATCTGCTTCTTTTTGTAAAAAGTTATAGCTAGAACCATTTGCCCATAACCCAAATTCACAACTTTTTACAGCGCCCATTGCATTTTCTAGCGTAGCTGTTAGTCCTTTCTTTTTATCAGTTACTTTTACTTTATCATCTTGAACAACAGCAATTCTAATAATAAAATCTTGTTCGTGAGGTTTCCTTTTTTCAAAGATGACCAAATCTACCTTTTGTTTTTTAGTTTTACCTGTCTCAGGATCTTCATACTCCACAGTAAAGTCTCGCTTCATATCATCCAGATCGAAGCCGTACTCTTCGTTCAGCATTAGTATGACGGACTGTAGGTTTGATTCTTGAGCTTTTACCTTCTTGACTTCTCCTGAGAGAATACAAACTAGCTCGTTATCCTCTAACACTATTTCTTCTTTATTTTTTATATCTGTAGACATTCTAAAAATGTTTTGTTTAGTTAAGTTGTTGGACTATGTTATTAATGCTTTCTAAAAGCTCGTCGTAGGATAGCATTTTATGTGTTTCTATAATTTGATTAATCAATACACTTCGTTCTTTCATATCTAGTGTGTCAATCAAAATCTGTTTAATTATTTTCAATTCCTCAGGATAGTCTATAAGAATCTCTGAAATGTCAATACCCAATAAAGTCGAGCCACCTTTTATAATTGTAAAATCTTCAGTATAGATTTCATCATAGTGATTGACAGCTGCTCGCTCTTCATTGATAGATAAGTAGTTTTCAAGTATAAATCCTATATCATCTGCATCTTTATTGCTTTTATGATGGCGATCTTTCCATGCTGTAATTTTTAGAAGAAAGATTCCGCTTAATGAAGCTATGTGAATTTCTATTTCTTGATCTATATTTACTTTTAGTGAAGCTTCTTCTACTGCATCAAAACCTAGGACTGACATCGCAAAACTTTCATCTGGTGGCCAAAATATTTTACTATCCTGTTTCATTATATCGCCAAATGGTACAATGTCTAATTGAAATTTATCTTTATAAATAAATCGTTGTTTCTGTTCAGGATCTTTTGTGAAATTTTCAAGATTTACTATATCCTCTACCACGTTTTGCCATTGTTCCCAATCATTGACTGTTATGGCAATGTCTAAATCATACGTTAATCGACCCGACTTCTCATTATGCAATTCCATTACAATATCTCTTGCCGTGGCACCAATCACAAAAAAGGAAATACCTGCTTGCTTAAAGTATGCATAAAGCTCAGTAAGAATGGGCTTTAATAATGGATGTGTGAACCTCTCACTTGATATACCTAAGCTCATTCTCTAGTATTTGTTTAGCTGTTTCAATATTTCTACCAAAACCGCTGTTAATTAAATCTGCATATATTAAAAGTGCTGGTGCTATCCTGTTGTTACCTAAATCATTTTTCCAGAATTTTTGTAGAACTTCAATTTCTCCATTTTCTGCGGGTATTAAACGAAACTGTTTTGCAAGTCTCGATAATTCTAAATCAGTAAAGATGACAAATTGTTCAGGTCTTAAATTATTAGTAAGCAAAGCTCCTCCTGGTTCGCCACCCCATAAAATAACGCCCTCATCACTTTCGTTTTCCAACTGTTGCCAATTGCGATTTACTTCTGAATTTAAAAAACGCATTTTCTTTCTTACTATACGAGGCCTTAGTACTGAATTGAATTCAACAATCCATCGTTCCAGTAATTCCTCTTTATTTTTAAGTACACGTTTATCATTTGTTTTTAGCAGAAAGTTTAGATCTTCTAATTCAGCCATCACATTGCTAACTGAACCAATAGAAACATCTGCTTTTTCAGCGATTTTTCTATAAGAGTCTTGTAAATGTTCAGGCTTATATAATAGATGAAATAGTATCTTTAAACCAGCTTCTTGAAAAGCACGAGATTGATTGGTTTTTTCTTTGTTGGCTTTCTTTTGTCCTTCTATAGCTACAATAAGATCATTGCACCTGATAAAAGCGTTTCCAGCTATATCTATATAATTAAAACCACGCGATTTAAGTTCTTCTGCAGCTTGTTTTGAAATGTACTCTGCAATTAAAATAATAGGTCTATTATTATTTTGTTTCATCTCTTCTAATTGCGACATTACTAAACCTTGATTAGAAGTTCTTACTGCTGATTTTGCTTCAACAATAAATTGCTCGTTCTTGATACGTAATAGCGCATCATAATTCTGCCTGCTACTATCTATCTCAATAGGTATGTTGATAAGTTGTTCTAACTTAGAAGTAGCTTCATATATAAAATCATTATTACGATACATAAATTACGTGTTCATTATTTTGGTGTGTTCAGTGACAATGAACGGTCAAATATAATGAACGTGCGAGAGAAAAACCAAATTATTTACTGTTTTTTTTAAAAGTCAAAGAATAGATTATAAAAAATTAGAATAAAGATTAAAGTATTACGTTGTTTTATTGATGATTTTAATAAACAAAGAAGAGTTTTATAGAGAAGTAGTTGAAGGAGATCTACCAATTAAAGATATTTTTTCAAGTTTAGCAGCTTCGCTAAGCTCTGATGATTTTAATGAATTATTTGAAAAGTTTACACACCAATTGGATGAGTGTTATTATTCGTTTAAAAGGGAAGAAACTGCACATTTTGAGATTAAGAGCAAAGAAGTGCTAAGTATGACAGCTAGGAGAGTAGAGCTATCCGTTTTGTTACTTTGGCATTGCGTTATTGGAACATCTTACAATCATAATCTTTATTTCTCCTCGGTAGACTATCTGCTCAAAAAAGAATTATGTTCTAAACCATTAATTTTAAACTAACATTAAACAATTTAAATGGATACGTTTTACAAAATAGTAACTAATTCAGAAAACGAAATTGGAAGGATATTTCAAGAGTTTGGTAAAAATGTTTCAGTAAAAAATTGGATGGAGATACAAAGTGAATTTCATGCGACAATCGAAAAGAATTTCCCTTCCATTAGATGTGAAATTAACGCTGAAATTGCAGAGGAGCAAAATCCAATTCCAGATCGACTTTTAAAGAGAATTAAAGTTGTTTCTCTATTATTGGGAGTTCTTGTTTCAGGAGGAACATATAGTAAAAAGTTATACATAAACACGGTTGCATTTTGTGCCTCATTAGACTCAAATAAACATGATTTAACTCAAAATTATAGTTCATAAAGCTGGTTTGGAACATGCGCAACTTTTGACTACTTTTTGCATGCTTTTAAATTTACTAATGTGTTTAAGCATTTGTAATTTAGGTATTTAAATTTTAGGGGCTGCGGATTCATAACCCTGAGGTCGGCGGTTCAATTCCGCCTCACGCTACAAAAGCTTCACAGAAATGTGAAGCTTTTTTGCTTTTTGTAAAAAATTAGATTTTCAATCTTATGGAAGGTAGAGTGTACTTTCTCTTTATTTAATTGACAAGCAAGAATAATGTTCAAAAAAATTATATAATAATTATTATGAGATTCTTAACTTGTAAAACGAAGGGTTTATTAAAGTGCCTGATCAATTTACACTAAGAATCTATGTATATAGTTTACGCTCTTTACAGCAAATCGTATGATAAAATTTATGTAGGTTATACCTCTAATTTAGTACAAAGAATGTTGTCTCATAATAAATTGTCCACGAAAGGATATACATTAAAATATAGACCATGGATTGTTGTTTATACTGAAAGCTTGGACACGAATAAAGCTGCTTTAATTCGAGAAAAACAATTGAAATCAGCTAAAGGTAGAGACTTTGTATGGAATTTAATAAAGTTAATGTAGAGTGTCGGATTCATATCCGCTAGCTAGCGGACGGCGGTTCAATTCCGCCTCACGCTACAAAAGCTTCACAGAAATGTGAAGCTGTTTTTGTTTTTAGAATGTTGCTTATAAGACAAGAGTTTAATCATTTATAGAGGTCGTCGGTTCATTCCGATAGCTATCGGAACCGCCTCACCCTCCAAAGGGGCGGGCACGCGCTACACTTTAAAAGGTCAAGATTGGTTTCTTGACCTTTTTTTATGGCCTCAAATGGCTGTTAGTAAAAAGGATTCTTATTTGTTAGATAGAGGTCATCGGTTTATTCCGATAGCTATCGGAACCGGCTCACCCACCGAAAAGGCAGGCACGCACTACACTTTAAAGGGTCAAGATTGGTTTCTTGACCTTTTTTTATGGCCTGAAATGGAATTTCATCGCTCTGTATCTTATTTAAGATAGTGTGTTATGAAAAATCGAAATGAAGGATTACAAATACTATATTTGTTGAAAGCGCAACAGCATCACTTACAAAATTAAAATTCATGGAGTTTGATTATACCCAGTTGATCTATCTACTGTTGTTATTGAGTTTTTTGGTTTGGCAATACTTCACCAAACGAACGGTTAAATTCAATAAGAAAACACAGTTAATCCATTTATTGGATGAAGCAGAAAGGGTCGTCTCAAAATATTCAGGCGGATACTCTGGTGAAACTCTATCTGCAAAGGAGTTTCATCAGGAACTAAAAATTTCAATTCAGAAGTTTAAAAGTGGAGACCTTTCTCAGCTCAACCAATTTCAGGTTTGGTTTGCTCCGACATCTAAATGGGATAACTTTATGGGACAGAAAGGAGAGGAATTAGGCAATCAGATCTTTGAGTTGATTGAAGAAATTAAGAAAGGGGAGTAGGGCAAATTGATCAATCTATAAAATAAAGAATAATTTTAACATACAAAGTCCTCTAAAATATACACGCGGATGGGACTTCCGAACGGGTTTCAGAATGCGTTCAGCTACAGTTAGTGTTTCTAATTATCTTCTAAGCTCCCCCAAAAAAACAATCAGAAATAGGATTACTTGTTCCCTAAAAAATGGGTGATTTCCCTCATTTTATCGAAAAGATAAATGAACTACATTTAGTCCAATTAATCGCAACAATAATACTAAAACCGAAAGGAAACTAAATTAAGTTGGTTCATCATTGTTGAAAGGTGTTGCAGCGCACCATCGAAATTTTAAAAAGTATAAACTAAACTACTCTTAAAATGGAATTGAAAACAATCATTTGGGTCTTTATTATTATCTTTTCTGTTACGGCTATTATCACACTCCTGGGTATAACCAACGTGATTAAAGGAATCAAAGAAAATTACCTCAATAAACTGTTCTACACCTTAATCATCGAGGTTGTTATTGCGGTTGTTGCAGTATTCAAAGGAGTTGATTTCAATGATCAATCCATTAGTATTCATTCCGTTTCAGAGCGAGCGAACATTGCTGCAGACTTTGATACAGATGAAAAATTAGCAGATTATTTAGTGGAACAATTAAAAAGCGGTACTCAAATTCCGCTTTTAGAGCAAAAAACTTCGGAGATCACACTTTTGTTGGAGGAAACCAAACATCAAAATTCTGAGCTGGTGTCACAATTAGACAGTTGTGGAGAAAGCTTAAGTCAATCAGAAAAAAGCTTTTATAGTATCATTGGCAAGTTAAGAACTCAAATTATAAACTATTCGGGTTACATCAATTTGAAGTATAAGGCATCAGAGAAAGTTGAGGTATATAAATTATTGGCTGAAATTTTTGAAATATTAGGTGAATTAAAAGAAGGAGAGGAGAACGACATTGAGGCCCTCCAAAAACAATACAAGCAGTTTGAGATGCGACATGGATTGCACCAAGAAGGTGGCGAGCTGTTTATTTCAGAATACAAGACCTCAGTGATGATTAGAGAGTACTTGAATAAGATTTATCCTGTTGAATAAACAGTTTTTCTTCATGCGAGAAAGAAACAAATCGGTCTAATAATGGCTCAATTTTAAAAACTTGAATCCTTTTTATTGAGCGTATCCAACTCGTTTTTTGCGCCAATTGGATTAATTCCTACCTAAAAAGACAATAAACCATCAAGTTGAGGTCTTAATCGTTTGTTTCTAGAATTTTAAAAATAGTCGGTCTGTTTTGGCCTCCTTCCCTTATGTCTTCACGATTTTTTGATGGTTTTGTATTTTTTCTTTCAAATATTGTTCCAATTTGTTGTTTTCTAGTTGCTAAGAAAAGTTTTTCACATATTTTTTTTCAATTATAGGAATCGATTGCAGTAAATACGGGGATTCTAACAAATCCAACAGTTAGAAAGTGTTGATAAAAAGAGGGTTATGAACAGGTGGTCTGCTTGGTATATTTTTTATGAAATTAGTTTTCAATAATTTAGGTGACAGTTGTTTATAGTCTAATTAATAAAAAGTAGGATGAGCGCCAACGATTCAACCATAGTGGAAACAGAAAAAAAAGAAGCCAGAGAAAAATTGGCAAAGCAAGTCAGTCTATTTGCTATAGCCGGGGTATCAATAATTGGAATTACAGGGATCTTAGTATTGCCATGGATCAATAAAGACCAAAGAGAAGGATTGACCTATGTCTACAGTGTTATTCTCCCATTAATAGGTACATGGATGGGAACCATTTTAGCCTACTACTTTTCCAAGGACAATTTTGAAGCGGCCAATAAAAGTGTACAACATTTAGTGAGTCAGATTACCACTGCCGATAAGTTGAAGACCATTAAGGCCGAAGAGGCCTGGATTCCAATCTCTTCCATCAAGTATCTTGAAATTGAACAATCAAATAAAGAAATTACGGTGGAGGAGTTGTTGCAATTTACAAAGTCGTACAATGTCAATCGGATTCCAATTTTTACAAAAGCACGCATTGCCGCCTATATTATTCATAGAAGTACAGTGGAGAATTATTTTACTTCGAGAACGATTGAAGAAGGAGTAAATGGGGCGGAGGTAAAGAATGAATCGATTGCAGACATGGAGACCAAAGGATCTATCGAAATACAGAATATCTTAAATACGGGTATTGGATACATCTCTAAAGGAGACAATTTGCTTGATGCTAAAAATATAATGGATTCAAATAAATTGATTCAAGATGTAATCGTCACTGAAAATGGAAAAAAAGAAGAGCCAGTGATCGGATGGATTTCTAACGTAATAATTGCACATAAATCTAAACTATAACAATATGACATTGTCACCCGAACAAAAAGATCACCTCTTAAAGAAAATTAATAAAAAGGTGAACATCCCACTATTGGGAGAAGAAGCCGAGAAAAAATTCTTTTCAAGAATCATAGATCGAATCATCGAAAAATTAGAGGAAAAACTATCCGAGGACTTGCTAAATTACCTGAATGACATTTCAGAGGGATTTATTTTAGGAGATAAAAAGGAAATGAAAGAAGCAATTAACTCTACTGTTCTGCTATTAAACAAAGAAATAAACCTTCCATTGTTGAATGAGAAAAAGGAAGAGCAATTGTTTCAAATAGTGGTAGAAGCACTATTTGATGCCATGCAAAAAGGAAAAAAACTATAGCATTATGGGAACAATAAAAATTCAGCACCTGAAACGATCGATCGTTACTTCCTTTATGCTGCTGGCTTTAATGTCTTGTAAAGTACATTTATTGCCGGTATATGAAGAAAGCATTAAATCACAAATAGAGACAACGACGCAAGAGATTGATCACTTCTATTTGACGCTGTTGGAAGTAAAAAAGAGTGAACTAGAACGCAAGTATACCGCAAGTGTAGGTGAGTATATTGAAATTCAAGTACAATTGAATTCATTACTTCGGAAAAACAAAGCGAGAGAGAAGAACGACGAAACGGTGAAAATTATTGAGAATACACTTCAACTTTGGAAGGAATATAAAAACCGACATGAGAATGAAGGCACCATTGATGATGTGGATATCCAATTAAATATGAAAGGAATGGAAGCCATGATGTTTAGCTTACTCATCGCAGAAATAGCAAAAGAAAAGGCAAATTAAAACCGATAAGTTATGGAAATTGATATAAATGAAGTACTCTCCGACATGCTAGCCGCTATGAAAGTGGAGATAGGAGATGGGTGGAGCGAAGCAAAATCTACTGCAAATAGATTTATGCAAAATAGAAAAGAACGGTTGCAGCTTTTAGTCGAATTCAGGTTGTCGGGTGATCTTACCCAAGAGAAGTTTGAACAGCGATTAATAGATGAAAAGCTGATCGCAGAGACAGAATTGCATGCCATAGCCATAATTTCTAAGGTAACCGCACAAAATGCAGCAAATGCAGCGATCGACGTTTTAAATAATGCTGTAAAAGCGGCTCTAAATATTGTATTGTAATCCTAAAAGAAACGAAACATGACTACTCAAAAAAAGTATACTCGAATACTTTCCATCGATGGCGGTGGAATTAGAGGTATTATCCCTGGCACCATATTAATTTACATCGAAAATAAACTCCAAGAAGTGAGTGGTAATCCCAATGCTAGAATAGCAGATTACTTTGATTTGATAGCAGGTACAAGTACGGGAGGGATTTTAAGTTGCTGTTATTTACTCAAGAATAAAACCAATGATAATCCAAAGTATACGGCTAGTCAGATTGTTGATCTTTATTTGGAACACGGGGAAGAGATTTTTAAAAACACACTTTTCCATAAAATAAAATCTGGTGGAGGGGTTTTGGATGAAAAGTATCCTAAAAAAGGAATGCAAAAAGTGCTAAAAGAATACATGGGTGATGCACTTTTAAGTGATTTATTAAAACCAACACTCATCACCGCTTACGAAATTGAAAAAAGAAAGGCCCATTTTTTTACTCAGCACGATGCTGTAAAAAGTGGAAACAACTTTTTGGTAAGAGAAGTGGCAGAAAGTACAGCTTCTGCACCCACTTATTTTGAATGTGCACGCATCAAAGATGATTTAAACAGAGACTACACCATGGTTGATGGAGGTTTGTTTGCCAATAATCCAACACTTTGTGCTTATGCAGAGGCACGAAATTTATTCAGAAAAGAAGATACACAATCGGCTGTAACGGCTTCTGATATGCTCATACTTTCATTGGGAACTGGAAACAATAAAAAGATTTACCCTTACAATAAAGCAAAGAATTGGGGATTGGCAGAGTGGGTAAAACCCGTGATTGACATTATGATGAGTGGAGTAGCTGAGACAGTAGATTACCAAGTGCGCCAAATTTATGATGCAATTGGTTGTCCGAATCAATATGTTCGAATAGAAGCAACATTGCCAAATACTGTGAATAATGAAATGGATGATGCGAGTCCTAAAAACATGCAAGCATTGAAAGCTCATGGAGTGGTATTAACTGAAACCTACAAGAAAGAGATTGATGAATTTGTAAAGAAATTGGTGCATGCAAATGCTCCAGAGTTATTAGCATAACAAAATTAAAAACATGAAAAATTTACTTGAAATAGCAGCCTCACAAATAGGGGTGAAAGAAATTAGTGGCGCTGAGGATAACCCTACCATTGTAAATTATGCTAAAGAGTCAGGTTTTGAATGGGTAAACGATGATGAAACAGCTTGGTGTAGCATTTTTGTGAATTGGTGTGCTCAAAAAGCCAATTTGAAAAGTACCAAAAAAGCGAATGCTCGATCTTGGTTGGCAATTGGTATTCCAACTGAAACACCGGAACCTGGAGACGTTGTTATTTTTTGGAGAGGTAAGATTGACTCTTGGCAAGGTCACGTAGGATTCTTTTTAGGTTTTGACCATTCGGGTGAACGGATTTACACTTTAGGAGGCAATCAAGGAAATCAAGTTTCAATTACTGCTTACCCAAAAGATAAATTGTTAGGATTTAGAAGATTGACCGCCACCAATAGTTTTAGCTTACCAAAGCCAGAATTAAATATGGGAGACACAGGAGAAGAAGTAAAGAAATTGCAAGACAGCCTAAAATTATTGGGATTTAAACCTGGAACGAGTGATGGAATCTTTGGTAGTAAAACGAAGATGGCTTTGATTCAGTTACAGGCCTCAGGGAACATTGATGTGCATGGTGTTTTCGATAAGGAGACTGCTGATTATTTAATGGAGGTGATTTCTGAGTAGTGGAAGCTGCATTCAAACAGTAAACGATAAAACCTAGTTGGGCCCATTAATATAATTAAAATGTGGCTGTGCGAAGTTTACCTAAAAATGGAGGATTAAAATAGACTTAACGAATTTAAAATTTTCAAAACATGACAACACATAACTTTTCTAACGATTCACTTTTTAATTACAAAAATGCATCATTTCTTCCGTTGGGAGAGCCTTATCAAGAACTAGATGATTACTCCCGTTCTCAACTTTATAGAAAGGTAAAACACCAACATTTTGGAAAACTAGATTCAATTTGGGGAACCTTAGGCTGGCTTAAAAATAAGAAGTTTAAT
>NZ_JBSRUB010000017.1:0-28228 GCF_055129545.1 Acidiluteibacter sp.
ATCGTCTCAATCGCTTCGCGGGTCGGCTGCCAGATCGAAGAAAGTAAAATGGTTCCATTTGGTTTTAATGAGCGATAAATATTATCAAGAAGTGCGGTATCATCTTCAATGTATTGCAAAACATCAATGGACAAAACGAGGTTATACGCCTCTTCTTGCACGTATTCTTGAATGTCTGCCGTTCTAAAAACTACATTCTGTCTTCCAATTTCATTAAAAAAGGAATTGCATTGGCACACTTTATCTCTGTTGATGTCCAATGAAAAGATATTCCATTTCGGATTGATCGAAGAAAGGTAAAAGGCACATTGCCCAAAGCCTGAACCTAAGTCTAATATATTGACATCAGCAGGTGCATTTTTAGCCCAGTCTTTTATTGCTTTTCGAATGTACCAACTTCTTAGAATTAAGAAATTAGATAACGAGTGAAATCCTTTTCTTAGGAATGTAGATCGGCCAATTTGTTGACCCAGCCAGACTTTTTCTTCCTCGTTTTCTGTTTTTTTGATGTTGAGTAGTGGCATTATTTCTTCAACAATAGGTCAATCTTCTCAGCATAATCGAAAGAATCATCCAAGTAGAAAATAATTTCTGGCACTATTCGAAGTTGTTTTGCTACTCTTTTTCCAAGGAATCCTCTCACTTCTGAGGTCTTTTTACGCAAAGTTTCCAAGGCCGTTTTTTTGTCATCGGATGGAAATAAACTTACGTATACCTTAGCCACACCAAGGTCTGGGCTTACTCTAACTTGGGTAATGGAAATCATTACACCTGGTAAAGGAGATTTAAAATCCTTGATAAAAATATCACCGATTTCTTTTTGTAGTAACCGTGCTACCTTACTTTGTCTTAAGCTATCCATGGTGCAAAGTTATCAAATGAATTAGGAATATATGTTTACATTCGAAAGATAGTTGGACAATCCATATGAAATGGAATGAATAACTTTGAACCGAATATCATTTTGATCAATTTTAATGAAAATTAGCGGGTTTACTTTTACTAGAAATGTCTCCAAATTGTATTATCCGATTTGCGAATCGATTCAATCCATTCTTCCCATAGTGGATGAGTTTGTGGTGGCTTTAGGAAAAGGAGATGCTGATGACAATACAAGAGAATTATTAGAAAGTATTAATTCTCCCAAAATTAAAATAATTGAAACAGAGTGGGATTTAGCTGCCTTTCCTCATGGAACAGAA
Source organism: Acidiluteibacter sp. (assembly GCF_055129545.1). Classification (NCBI taxonomy): domain Bacteria; kingdom Pseudomonadati; phylum Bacteroidota; class Flavobacteriia; order Flavobacteriales; family Cryomorphaceae; genus Acidiluteibacter; species Acidiluteibacter sp. Next base: position 1,203 of record NZ_JBSRUB010000017.1, read on the forward strand.
TACGCCCACCAAACAGATATCGCCAAGTCGCATTGCTCGGGCGATTGGTTGTTCTACATTCAAGCAGATGAAGTGGTTCATGAAGATGATTTGCCAATTATTAAAGCCCGTTGCGAAGAATTATTGCACAATGAGAAGGTTGAAGGATTGTTGTTTAAGTACCGCCATTTTTTTGGAGATTACGACCATTTCATCAATCACCATGGTTGGTATCAAAATGAAGTAAGGGTTGTTCGGAATTTGCCGACGATTCATTCTTTTGGAGACGCACAATCTTTTATGCGAATTGAAAATTTTGACGGTAAAAGCTATCGAACGAAAGAAAATGCTTACCAATTAAATGTAGCTGCCGTTGATGCCTATATTTATCATTATGGTTGGGTTCGTCCACCGGAATACATGCAGAGCAAGAAAAAAGCAATGGATTCAGCTTATAAAGATAAGCAGACGGTAGACGCAATTTATGAAAACCAACAGGCAGGTTTTGATTATGGACCATTGAAGCATTTGCCGTTGTTTAAAGGAACACATCCGAGAGTAATGGAAGAGAAAATGAAAGATTTTTCTTGGGGGCATCAATTGAACTACACAACGATGAAACGTCCGGATCGACCAAAGTTCAAACACGAAAAATTAAAATATAGAATTATCTCATTTTTAGAACGTAATCTCAATGGTGGGAAGCACTATTTTGGTTTTAAAAATTGGAAACTTATACTCAAATAACTGATTAATGAAGAGTTTACTCAAAATTGGAAAATACCTCGCACCTTATAAACTAGTGGCCCTTCTTAGCATTGGCTTCAATGTGTTGTCTGTGTTTTTTAACTTATTGTCTCTATTGGCATTTATCCCATTTCTAAATCTATTGTTTGGAGATGTTAAGCCTGTTTTAGTGCAGCCTGATTTTGAGTTGAGCGCAGACTATATTACAACCCTATTCAATTATAGAATGCAACCTTTTATCGTGGAGTATGGTCAACGAGGTGCATTATTGTTCATTTGTTTGACTGTTGCTGTTCTCTTTTTCTTGAAGAATATTTTCGGCTATTTGAGTCGTTTTTTTATGGCCAATATAAGAAGTGGAGTGGTGAGAGACATTCGTCAAGCTATTTATAGAAAGATTTTAGTTTTGCCGCTTTCATTTTATTCAGAAGAGAAGAAAGGAGATATCATTAGCCGAATTACTGGCGACGTTCAAGAAGTGGAATGGTCGATAATGAGTTCGTTGGAAATGCTTTTTCGGGATCCTATTTCTATTGTTTTGTCCTTAGGAATAATGATTAGCATGAATGCCAATTTGACTTTGTTTTCATTGGTGTTGTTGCCAATTAGTGGATTGATTATCGGAAAAGTGGGTAAAAGTTTAAAACGAACTTCTTCCAAGCTTCAAATAAAAATGGGGGAATTGTTGTCGAATGTTGAAGAGACTTTGACAGGTTTAAGAATTCTAAAGGCCTTTAATGCGGAGGCTTCTGCCAATCAAAAATTTGACTCTATTAATGGAGAGTACAATTCCACCATGCTAAAGATGTTTCGAAAGCGTGATTTAGCTTCACCATTGAGTGAGTTTTTAGGCTCAATCGTGATGGTTGCATTAGTTTGGTACGGTGGAAACATGGTATTGGATCCTGCGGTAGAGTTTAGCGGTGGTGATTTTATAGGATACATTATTATCTTTTCGCAATTGTTGAATCCGGTTAAGTCGCTTTCGTCGGCGTATTACAACATTCAAAAGGGTGCTGCTTCTACTGAAAGAATCGACATGGTGTTAGATGCTGAAAATAAAATCACTGAAAAGGCAGATGCAATCAGTGTAAACGGATTCAAAGAGGGTATTGAGTATAGAGATTTGACTTTTGCTTATGGCGACACCGTAGTCTTGAAGAACGTAAATATCCAAGTTCAGAAAGGAAAAACAATCGCATTGGTTGGTCAGTCTGGTGGTGGTAAGTCTACGTTGGTTGATTTGTTGCCACGATTTTATGATCCAAAAAGTGGCGGTATTTGGTTGGATGGACACCCAATAACAGATTATAAAATCAAAGATTTAAGATCATTGATGGGCATTGTTTCTCAACAGTCTATTTTATTTAATGATACCATCTACAACAACATCGCTTTAGGAATAGAGAATCCTACGATGGAAGGTGTGATTGAAGCGGCTAAGATTGCCAATGCTCATGAGTTTATTGACAAGATGCCGAATGGCTACCATACCAATATTGGTGATGGTGGTGGTAAGCTTTCAGGAGGGCAGAAACAGCGAATTAGCATTGCGCGAGCAGTCATGAAGAATCCACCGATTATGATTTTGGATGAAGCGACTTCTGCATTAGATACTGAGTCCGAAAAATTGGTGCAAGATGCTTTATACAAACTGATGCAAAATAGAACTTCAATAGTTATTGCACACCGATTGTCAACGATTCAGCATGCTGATGAAATTATCGTAATGCAAGATGGAGAAGTGGCTGAAAGAGGTACACATGATGGCTTGATTGCACAAAATGGCGTTTATAAAAAGTTAACGGATTTACAGACGTTCTCTTAACCAGTAATGAAATCGATATAGTTATTTGGAGTAATAATTTGAACAGTTGCTTCAGGGTAAGCTTTGGTAAAGGTTTTGGTAACTCCTGTTTTATTGGTTGGTTTCCATTTGAATTCATAGGCTGAGATTTGCCCATCATTTTCCTCCAAATAATCAATTTCTTGCTGGTCCTTTGTTCCCCAAAAAAAGTTGTTGGTCTTAATATTTTTGTAGCTGAGGTGTTTGTATCGTTCTGAAATTAAGAAGTTTTCCCACAAATCGTCACTATCTTTACGAAGCGGAGGTTGCTGAAAATTTTCAATTAGTGCGTTCCGAATTCCATTGTCATAGAAATAGATCTTGCGGCTTTTTTTTAATTCTACAGGTAGGTTTCTACTGAACGATCTCAATCGAAAGATGATGTATGCTTTTTCCAGTATTTCTATGTAAGCTTCTATGGTTTCATTGTTTAATCCTATTTTTTTACCCAATTCATTATAGGAAACTGGCTGACCTACTTGAAATGCTAAAGCCCGTAGTAGTTTAAATATCTTTTCGCTTTTATTTATTCTTTTCCAACCATTAATGTCCCTGAAAAGATACCGATCAGTTATTTGTTTCACAATTTCTTTTTCATCACCATCTGATGTTGCAACCTCAGGATAATAGCCATAAACCAATCGGTGAAACAACAATCGTTTTTCTTCAATCAAACCATGGTTATTGGCCATCTCTTGAAACGAAAGTGGGAGTAATTGATATTCCCATTTTTTACCTATTAGTGGCTTATCTATTTCTTGGGTAAACTCAATTGTTGAAGAACCAATTATGATCAATTGAATGTGTGGAAGTTCTTCAGTTAGTGACCTTAGTTTTATTCCTAGTTTTTTGATTAGTTGAGCTTCATCAATTACCAAGGTGGAAATTCCTCTAAATTTTTTTTCCAATTGATCTGGGTACAAATCTCTAAATAGTAACTGTACTTCTTGATTTTCAGCATTTAGCCAAAGTGCATTTTTTAGATCTTTAACTAAGAGCTTTATTAAGGTAGTTTTGCCAACCTGCCTAGGTCCTAGCACAATAATGGTCTTCCCTTTTCTTAGTTTTTTTACCAGATTTGAGTAAATGATGCGATCAATCATGCAACAATGGTAAGAATTTAACAGGTACATTGAACCATTTGTGCATCAAATCGCAAAGAGTTCGCTTTTTAGTACAGTAATTTATGCGGATAAATCCTTAGGTGTTGGTCTTTAATGGTTTCGTAAAGTAAGTCTCTTAAACCGTCAATGTTGGTCTTTTTCTGAGCCGAAATAAAGATGCATGGATAGTTTTCTTTCGCCATCCAAGTTTTCATTAACTCTTCCAAAGAGTAGTTTTCCCGCACTTTTGGAGTCAAATCATCCTCGTCTTTTTTCACGTAAGTAAAGGCATCGATTTTATTAAAAATCATAATAGTCGCCTTGTCCAATGAGTTGAGCTCTTTCAATGTTTCTTTTACCGTATTGATATGATCTTCGAAATTGGGATGAGAAATGTCTACCACATGAATCAATACATCGGCTTCACGAACTTCGTCTAAAGTAGACTTAAATGAATCTACTAAATGGTGAGGAAGCTTACGGATAAATCCAACAGTGTCAGAAAGTAGAAAAGGTAAATTTCCAACCACGACTTTACGCACTGTAGTGTCTAATGTTGCAAATAGTTTGTTCTCTGCGAATACTTCTGATATAGCTAGCATATTCATCACAGTAGACTTTCCAACGTTGGTATATCCAACCAAAGCAGCACGAATCATCTGCTCACGGCCTTTTCGTTGGGTTGCTTTCTGCTTGTCAATTTTCTTTAGCTTCTCCTTTAGCAAAGTGATTTTGTCGCGAATAATACGTCTATCCGTTTCAATTTCTGTTTCACCAGGTCCACGCATTCCAATTCCCCCCTTCTGACGAGAAAGGTGAGTCCACATTCTAGTCAATCGAGGCAATAAGTATTCGTATTGAGCCAACTCTACTTGAGTTCTAGCTTCAGCACTACGAGCACGTTTAGCAAAAATATCTAGAATCAAATTACTTCGATCTAAGATTTTTGTATTCAATACACTTTCAATGTTTCTCAATTGAGATGGACTTAGCTCATCGTCAAAAATCACCATTTGAATGTCATGGGTTTTAACGTATGCTGCAATGTCATCCAGTTTTCCAGCACCCACAAATGTTTTTGGGTTAGGTTTTGCCATTTTTTGAGTAAAACGCGCATGTTCAGTTGCACCAGCTGTCAAAGCTAGAAAAGCCAACTCGTCCAAGTATTCGTCTACTTTTGCTTCGTCTTGTTCTTGCGTGATGACTCCTACTAAAATAGCGGTTTCATCTCTTTTTTCAATCGTATCGTGTAGATTCATTTACAGAAAATAGTCAATTTATTGGTTAAAACCAAGGACGAGCGATTGCTGAGAAAGGCCAAGGAATAGCAGAGAAAATCAACACCAATGCCAATAGATAATAAATGGCAATTCTTCGGTGCTTCGCTGCATCTGTCGTTGCTTTTTTACTCATAATTCGTCCAAGGGTGATAATAGCGATGGCTACAATCATTGATAACATATGCTCCACAGACCAGAATCTCAAAATAGGATCCTTCATTGCAGCAGCCATATCACTCATTCCTGTTTTTACGATTGGGCTCATAAAATACACTCCTAATCCTATCACCAATTGCAAGTGAGCACTGATAAAAGTGAATAAGCTCAATTTGTTATCTGAAGCGGTATATTCTTTATTTCCAAACCATCCGGCAAATGCTTTGATGATTGTAAATACCAATAAAATCAAAATAACATATCGCAAAAGCGAGTGAATCATCAATATCATTTCCATAGTCAAAAATTTTGAAGTCAAAGGTAATGAAAACGACAAGTAAAAAGTGTGTTTCGAAGTGGCTCCTAGGTTACTTTTCTTAATTTAGCCTTCATTTTTACATCTTAATTTCAATTCTAATGCGGTTTTTGTACCTGCTTATCTTTAGCTTCATACCTTTTTGTACTGTTTACGCCCAATCTACCTTCCCCGTCAACGGGAATAGAAATCCAAACAACAATTCCGTTGCATTTACGAATGCCACTATTACTGTGGCTCCTGGAGAGTTATTGCAGAAGGCAACCTTATTGATTAAAAATGGAAAAATAGAGGCCGTTGGAAAAGACGTTGCTATTCCTAAATCATGTGTGGTATACGATTTGAAAGGAGCATTTATTTACCATTCTTTCATTGATGCTTATTCTGACTATGGTATTCAAAAGGATTCAGAAAATAGTAGAAAAGGTGGTTCGCCACAATTAGAATCCAACAAGGAGGGTGCATACAATTGGAACGAAGCTGTAAAAGCGGAGAATAAAGCTTTTGAGCATTTTGCTATTGAGCATGATAAAGCCAAGGAATTAAGAAAAAATGGATTTGGAGTAGTGGCTACTCATCAACAAGATGGAATTTTTAGAGGAACTGCCGCATTGGTTTCATTGGGGTTGGAAACTCCCAATGAGTCGTTGGAGCAAAGTGAAGTCTTTACTTCTTTGTCTTTTGATAAAGGCAGCTCAAAGCAAACTTATCCTTCCTCTTTAATGGGAATTATAGCTTTGATGCGACAAACCTATTACGATGCTCAGTGGTATGAAAACCGATTGAGCTCCAAAGAATACAACATTACCTTAGAAAATATCAATCGAACGAAAGTACTTCCTAAAGTCATTTCAGTAGATAGCTATTTGTCAGCTTTTAGAGCGGATAAAATTGCGAAAGAGTTTGATTTTAAATTCATCATCAAAGGAAATGGAGATGAGTATAAACGAGTAGATGAGATTAAAGCATTGAATTCTGCTTTTATTTTGCCTTTGAATTTCCCTTCGGCGTTTGATGTAGAAAATCCTTATGATGCCATGAATGTATCGTTAGGGGAAATGAAACATTGGGAAATGGCGCCTTTCAACGCGGCCATGTTAAAAGCGGCTGAGGTTCCTTTTTGCTTTACAGCGAATGGATTGGAAAGTCAGTCAGAGTTTTTAGCCAATTGGCGTAAAGCGATTCGTGCAGGTTTATCAAAAGATGACGCTTTGGCGGCAATTACTACTTCTCCTGCACAAATCTTAAATCTAAAATATACAGATGGAACTCTAAAAAAAGGTAATCCAGCTAATTTCATCATTACTTCTGCTTCTATTTTCGATAAGAAGTCGATTGTTTTTGAAAACTGGGTAGAAGGGCAGCCATACATTATTAGTGACAGAACGAATATTGATATTCGAGGAACGTATAGCATCAACATTGAAGGGATAATGCAATATGACTTAACTGTGGAAGGGGAGTTGGATAAGCTAACTGCTAAAATAAAAAGTGATGACTCAGCCAAGCCTTGCACCATTGTGTTAAAAGGTAATCAAGTGTCGTTGGCTTTTTCGAGTAAAGGAAGCAAAGAAGTCATTCGCTTAAGCGGACATGTGAGCGATGAGAAAAGTAGAATCTGGAGTGGAAATGCCATTTCGCCGAAAGGAGATTGGGTGAAATGGGGTGCCATAAAGAAGAAAGAATTTGTAGCAGAAAAGAAGAAAGATTCAACGGAAGTGATGACCCATGGATCAGTTTGGTATCCAAATATGGCATTCGGATCTGAAATAAAACCAGAAGCTAAGAATGTAATGTATCGAAATGCGACGGTTTGGACCAATGAAAGCAAAGGAACTTTAAGAGAAACCGATGTGTTGGTGATTGATGGGAAGATTCACAAAATAGGACCAAAGTTGGATCTCAGTATTATTTTTCATAAAAAGGCACCTCAAGTAGAAGAGTTTGATGCCAAAGGTCTACACATTACTTCAGGCATAATCGACGAACATTCGCACATTGCCATTAGCCGTGGAGTGAACGAAAGTGGACAAGCAAATACCGCTGAGGTTTCTATTGGCGACGTGGTTAATTCCGACGATATTAATATTTACCGTCAACTTTCTGGTGGAGTAGTTGCTTCACAGTTGCTGCATGGTTCGGCTAATCCTATTGGTGGACAAAGTGCCCTGATTAAATTGAAGTGGGGAGAAACTCCTGAGGTAATGAAAATTGATTCTGCAGACGGGTTTATCAAATTTGCGTTGGGCGAGAATGTGAAGCAATCCAATTGGGGTGATGAGCGGAAAGTGCGTTTCCCGCAAACAAGAATGGGAGTGGAGCAAGTATATTACGATGATTTTATAAGAGCAAAAACATACAGAGATAATTGGACGCTATACAATTCTAAAAACAATCGAGATCGCAAGGAAATGAGCGTTCCGAGAAAAGATTTGGAACTGGAAACATTAGTGGAGATTTTGGATAAAAAACGCTTCATTACCTGTCATTCTTATGTGCAATCAGAAATCAATATGTTGATGCATGTGGCCGATTCGATGGGTTTTAAAATCAATACGTTTACACACATTTTAGAAGGCTATAAAGTGGCCGATAAAATGAAGGAACACGGAGCTGCAGGTTCTACGTTCTCCGATTGGTGGGCGTATAAATTTGAGGTGAATGATGCCATTCCATACAATGGAGCAATCCTGCATAAAATGGGCGTAACCACCGGATTTAATTCTGATGATGCTGAAATGGGTAGACGATTGAATCAAGAAGCAGCAAAAGCAGTGAAATATGGAAATGTGAGTGAGGTAGAAGCATTGAAATTTGTGACTTTAAACCCTGCAAAAATGCTTCATTTAGATAGACGCATGGGGAGTATTGCAGAAGGAAAGGATGCTGATTTGGTGGTATGGTCTGGAGATCCGTTATCGGTGTATTCTAAAGTTCAAAAGACCATTATCGATGGCGTTTGTTATTACGATGCAGAAAGAGATCAGGAGTTGAGAAAAAAGGTAAGTACCGAACGAGAGCGACTGGTTCAGAAACTGATAGAGGCGAAGAAAAAGGGAGAGAAAACGAAGAAACCGGAAGCAAAAGAAAAGCAATTGTATGAATGTGAAAGTATGGAGGACGAAGGGTATGAAATCAATTAAAACTATTTTATCAATCTTCGCTATTTGTGGTGTATTTGTGTTGAATGCACAGAATAAGAATGAGCGAACAACGCTGATTTTAGGAACGACGGCTCACATCGGAAATGGTGACGTGATTAAAAATTCAGCCATTGGAATTAAAGGAGCGATCATCAATTTGGTGATGAGTGCGCAAGATTATCGATTGGATACGAATGCTTACGATACCATAATTCGGATGTATGGACAACATTCCTATCCTGGGTTTATTTCTCCTAACAATGTGTTGGGATTGGTAGAAATTGATGCAGTAAGATCAACACGAGACAACAATGAAGTGGGGAGTATTACGCCGCAAGTCAGAAGTTTGGTGGCGTACAATACCGATTCTAAAATTATTCCAACAGTTCGTTCCAATGGCGTTTTAATTGTTCAATCGACTCCTCAAGGTGGAAGAATTTCCGGAACTTCTTCTATCTTTAATTTGAATGGATGGAATTGGGAAGATGCCGTGTTGAAGATCGACGATGCAATTCACATCAATTGGCCTTCCGTTTATTCTTCGAAGTGGGAAAATGGAGACATTGTTTATTTTGAAAATAAAAACTATTTGACGGAAGTAAAGGAATTGAAGACTTTCTTTTTGAATGCAAAAGCCTACTCAAAGTCAGACTTTAATTTGGAGAAGAATTTGAGATTTGAAGCCATGCGTGAAGTGTTCAAAGGGAATAAAAAAGTCTTTATTCATGCCGACAAAGCAAAGGAATTGTCTGAAGCCATTTATTTTATTCGAGAGCAAGAAATCAAAAAGCCAGTATTGGTAGGTGCTTATGATGCGCTTTTAGTCGCTGATTTGTTGGTAGACTACAACATTCCAGTTGTATTGAGAAGAGTGCATGAGTTGCCTTTACGGGAAGATGATGCTGTTGACCAACCCTACCGAATGCCTGCATTATTGAAAGAAGCTGGAGTGTTGTTCTGTTTGCAAAACGATGGTCGCATGCAAGCCATGGGAACTCGAAATTTGCCATTTTATGCCGGTACTGCTGCTGCTTATGGATTAGACAAAGAAGAAGCGTTGTCGAGTATTACATTGAATGCAGCTAAAATACTAGGAATCGAAAAACAAGTAGGCTCCATAGAAATTGGAAAACTAGCGACTTTGTTTGTCTCCAAAGGCGATGCATTGGACATGAAAACCAATAATGTAACGATTGCTTTTGTAAATGGTCAAACAATTGATTTAAGCAGTCATCAACGGGAATTGTACGAAAAGTACATGAAGAAGTATGGGTTGGAAGTGAATTGATGGGGTGGAGGTGCTTCTTTTTTTTTGAAACGAATTCAAAGACCTAACAGGTTTTCAAATCCTGAGATTGTAAAAATTAGAAAAATATATATCAAGTAGTTAATATTTCTTGTTGTTGTAAACTAGTGGCAAAAGTTGCCAAAGTTGCACACGTTCCAAACCACCCCTAATAGGTGAAATTTGAAGCAAAATTTCCTTTATGAACTTCTAAATTCGAACAGAATTCCAATGTGTTTAAATATAACTCACTTGTATATTTTTTACCTGCAACAATGTTTGCTAATAATAACGTTGTCACTTTAATTCTACTTGGTAATCTTGGAGGAATTGTATTTCTCTCTTCTGTTATTTCAATATTTACTCTGCATCGAACGGAAGGGTAAAATTCTTCGATAGAATCATGAAACTCTTCTTGAATTGTTTTCCAATCTATTTTGATTACATTCTCACATAAACTCTCAAATATTTTGCTAACCTCATTTTTTGGATTAATTATATTTTTGAAAAATTTGCTCATAGAATAATTTAGAACCTTACTAAAAATGGGAGCTTACACACATTACTTAGGTGTTTAGTACAAGTCTTTTTACTTCTCAAAATTTTAACAATTCTATTATTTATAACTTCTGACAAGTTCCAGTTGTATAGTTTAGGATCTGTTGTGCTGTAGAACTCAATTGTTACAGCATCAAGGTCTTTGTGATATTTTGCAAAACTCTGGTAACCGGGAACCCAACCACCGTGTTCAAATTCGTAAATAGAAGCATAAATCTCTTGTTCTCCTTCATCAAACAATGAACCGTCGTTCAATGCCCTTAAAAAAGTTCCGACGTCTTCAGCTGTTGCTACCATGCCATGCTCATCTGCTTTTAAATCAAATGGGTGTCCAACATGGTAACCACTCATTACATCGTCTATATTTACTTCCTTTAACGATCCAAAAGTGTGATCAAGATGAAGGGGTAGAAGAATTTCTTCTTGAATGAATTGAAAGTTCCCATAACCGAGCACGTCATCCATAATTTTATTAATTAGTAGATAGTTAGTGTTGCAATATTCATAGTCTTCACCTGGTTCAAAGTTGGAAGGTTTATCAAGAATCAATGCAAGGCTTTCTTCATAAGTCTGGGTTGGAGCTGCCCAAAAGTTTGGGGCATTCGTAAAATTGGGAATGCCACTCCTATGCTGTATGATCATACTCAACGATATTTTCTCAGCGTTTTCAATTCTTCCTATTAAGTTGGGTAAATAATCGGCAATAGTTTTGTTCAAAGAAAGCCGGCCTCTACTAACTAATTTGGTAACAGCTACAATATCATATAGCTTGCTGATGCTCGCAATCTTAAAAAGAGCTTGGGGTTTGGCAGGTATCTTAGCTTCGCGATTGTGCCAACCTGCAGTAAAAAATTGAGGTGCCTGATCAGCTTGGTCAACGTAAACAATAATGCCATCAAATCCATATCCAACGGCTTCATCTACTTGCTCCTGAATTGTGTTTGGTAGTGGAAGTATCCATACCTTAACCAACAGCCATGGTACAAAGAATAAGGATACTATAGTCCCAACTAGCAGGCTTAGTCTTATTATTAACGTCGTTCGTTTCTTGGTCATCCTATTTTAGGTAGTAAGCTTAGCAAAGGTAAAAATCAATTTTATTCAACTACTTCAATAATGTTACTAATCATTAATTAAAATCACATTTCCTCGTTTCCGGCCAGTATCAACATAGGCATGTGCAGCTTGAACTTGATCTAAGGAATAAACTTTGTCAATTACTGTTTTTAGTTTATTCGTTGCCAATAACCTTCCAATTTCAATAAGGTCTCGCATGCGCAATTCCTTTCTGCGAATTCCTGTAGCGTCAAATTTCAATTTCTTTTGAGAGAATGGAGAAATAAACATCATGTTGAGCAAGACCGACAGGCTCAAAACTGGAGTCATATACACCCCATTTTCTTTCAAATTAAGCTTTGATTTAGCATAGGACATCGTTCCAACCGTGTCAAAAATCACATCAAATAAATCAGCACTACTTTCCAACTCATTCTTAGTATAATCAAAAACCTTGTCTGCTCCAATGTCTTTGACTAGGGCTTTGTTTTTAGCACTACAAACGGCAGTTACATCTGCACCAAAATTTTTGGCTAGCTGAATTGCGGCCGTTCCAATACTTCCTGATGCGCCATTAATAAGGATTTTATCAGCTTTTTTAATGTTAACTTGATCGGTGAAGAATGCCAACGCAGTGCTAGCTCCATCTAATATCCCGGTAGCTTCTTCAGGGCATATGTTTTCTGGTTGATGTATAATCAAATCGTCCTCAGACAAACAAATAAATTCAGCGTATGCTCCATAATTTAGACCAGTTTCAGCCATTACTTTATCACCAATCTGGAAACGAGTAACTGAAGAACCTACCGCTGTTACAACTCCTGCCAAATCGGTGCCGGGTGTTTTTACTTTGGGTTTGGTTAAGCCTGTAAATAAGCGACCAAAATAGGGCTTTCCCTCACGCATCATACCACTGGCTCTGGTTACCGAAGTAGCCTTGATTTTAATAAGTATTTCGTTCGATTTTGGAATTGGTATTGCTAGGGTTTGAATGGTAAGCACTTCTGGACCTCCGTATTGTTCTGCTATTACTGCTTTCATAATTTTTGATTTTATATTATGAGGCAAAAGTGCGACGATTGAATTTTTCAATCGTTCCGGTTTATAAATCGGAACAACTTTGAAAAACGGAACTTATTGGTTCAATTGATTCAAATAGGTTTTGGGAGTAACGCCCATTTTCTTTTTAAAGAAGGTATTGAAAACGGTTTTCGAATTGAACCCACTGTCGTAGGCAATGGCTAAAATGGTCAGGAGGTGAGCATTCTTGGTTTTCAATTTTGATTTGAATTCCTCTAACCGATAGCCATTTACAAAGTCAGCAAAGTTTTGTCCAAAGCCATCGTTTAATAATTGAGACAAATTATTGGGCGATAAATTCATGTACTCTGCTAGTGACCGCAAAGAGAGAGCAGAGTTTAAGTGCAATTGTTCTTGCTCCATCAGTTCGCGCAAGCGATTTTCGTAAAGGACTTTCTCCTTTTCCGTAAACAACGACTTTTTATTTTTACGATGCGGCAACCTATTGCCGACTTCGCCAATAATGTTCGCCATACTCTTTTTAAATGCAGGAATGTGGTGGATCGGTTTAGCTAAGGGCTCAGTGGGCAGAAGTAAAACCATGGGGAAGTGATTGTCAGTTGCACTTTTGAAATAATCCATTGCCACTTCTATATTGCCCATTTGAGCATGACAGATGATAAGAAAATTGAGCGCATTTCCGGCAGAAGGAGATTGAAGGTAAGTTGTAAGTGCTGTTATTCCAGCTTCAGCTTTCTCTGTATTGCCCATTATGGCGTGTGCAAGTGTGGTGCCTCCAAGCTTGGCCAAATAGCCTGTATTGTCTTCGGCAAGATTGTCGAAATAAGCCAGGCTTTTTTTATGCTGGCCAAGTAATAAATAACAAGCTCCAATATTAACTACTGGAAAAGGAAGCTCTGGCTGAATATCAAGGCTTTGTTTAAAATAGGTTAGTGCATCTTGGTAATGACCCATTAAGTAATACAGAAAGCCTTTGTAGTGTATGTTCACCGAAGAAAATGGAGCAATTTCTAGCGCCTTGTCACTGTACCTCATAGCCACTTCTAGTTTTCCTTCTACAGTAAGAAGATTTGCCATGGTTAGGTACATGTTGTCGGTTGGACGAATGCTTAGTGCTTGATTAAGATAAATATAGGCTTGTTTTAAATCCCATTTTTGCCAACATTCAATCCACGCTTTGTTCAATTGAGACTCTGGTAAATTCTCGTTTAATTCTAGTGCTCGTTCTAAGTAGGGTTGTGCTTTGGTAAAACCTTCGTAAGCAGAAATTATCCCCATGGTGCCCATGTAGGCGTAACCTTGGTTTACATCTAAATAGGGCAGAGGGAAACTCGGGCTTTCGGCAATTACCTCATCAAATATTGCAATGGCTTTTAGGGTGTTGGTGTAATCTAGCTTCATTAAGTAGAAACGCCCTTTGAGGTATTTTTTATAGGTTTCTAATGGCACATTGTACTGATCCACCAAATGTTCACCCAATTCAAAATGTCCGAGATGTTCACGTAATTTATCCGCAATTAGTAAACTGATCTCATCTTGAACTTCGAAAATATTCTTCAGGTCACGATCAAACGTTTCCGACCAAAAATTATAATCATTATTCGTTTCAATGAGTTGAGTTGTTATTCTAGCTGTTGCACCTGCTACTTGTATGCTTCCTTCTAGAATAATGGCAACATTTAGTTTTTTGGCGATTTCAGAAATACTGCTGTTTGTGCCTTTAAATGAAAATGAAGAAGTTCTAGAAGTAACCTTTAGTTCTTGAATTTTTGCAAGGGCATTAATAATGCTCTCAGCAATGCCATCAGAAAAATAGTCGGCTTCACTGCTTGAACTGCTATTAACAAAAGGGAGCACGGCTATGGATTTCTTATCCGTCATTTATCAATTTTCAGTTTGTAAATTCGGATAAAAAATCGATTTCAGCAATTTTTGTTTTAGGAATTAATCTGAAGTCCAGCTTGATAGTTTGAATGTATTCAAAGTTTAAATTGACGTGGTTCTACTTCTCTAAAAATAATGTGATTATCTTTTTGTTCTAGCAGTTAATTTTAGTTTAAATTGATGCCTATGTATAAGTTAGGCTCGAAAAGAAAATAATTATTGTGTTTTTCTGCTTGAGCTGCTATTAACAAAAGGAAGTACAGCTATGGATTTCTTATCCATCATTTAATTTGCGCTGAAATAATGATGTATTTGGTTGCAAATAGTCTTTGTGTTAAAAAGACTATTTATTGCCGGCTGCTCTCCTCTGAAAATGATTTAATGATCGTTTCAGCTTTATCAACATTAGCCTTATGACGGTATTATCATCATTTCTAGCAATAAGATAAATTTCTCAATCTCTCAACTCTTCCATTTCTGCAAGGGATGAGTCTAATTTATTCATTATTCCACCATAAATAGTCTTTACATCTTTACGGTGTATGTACTTGCTGAAAATACTCATCAATAACGCAAAAGTCAGAACAAAAATAGTGGTACCGAGATGAAGCCCAAAAAACAGGTCGCTTTGTTCACTAACCTTTTGTCGAACGTCAGTTAAACTATCTGAAAACCATATTCCAAAATAGAATGCAAGAATGAGAGTTGGGTATACTACTCGGTACATTTTACCGTAGCGCTCAATAGATTGGTCAATCCATAATTTGAATGATTTTAAAAATAAATAACTGCTTTGTCCTTTATCTATTTTTTCTAAGTTCTTCAAATCATTGTAAGCGGTATAGGCAACGTACAGCATCATTATTAAGACAACACTGCCGGCAATTAAGGCCCCTGCAAAGTAGGCGCCAATAAATAAGAGGGAAGAGCCAATTATAATGCCCCATATGTTATTCAAGAACATCTTCTTGAATTTAGCCATAATGTGCAACGACTTTTTGTCGTAAAGGTTATTTACCTTTGGAGCGATTAAAGATTCTCTGTTTAGGAACCCTTCCTTCCATATGGTTTCAATTGACTTTTCCATCTAATATTTTTTTTAGTCGTTCCTTAATTCGTTTAATGCGTACCCCAATATTATTTGGGTTAGTGCCAATTATATCTGCAATTTCTTGGTACGATTTTTCTTCTAGATAAAGTAGAATTACTGCCCTGTCAACTTCTGACAATTGCCGAATGCCAAGGTAAAGCTGATTCAGCGATTCATCTGCAAAAGCACGAGATTCTTCGGATACTTCTTCTACCAAGAGGTCAGAAGCAGCATACTGTTGGTTGTTTTTTCTTTTCTTCAGTAATGTCATGCTAACATTCAACGAAATCCGATATACCCATGTAGACCATTCAGATTGCCCTTTAAAGTTATTTCTGCTTTTCCAAATTTGTAGGCACACCTCTTGATAGTAATCTTCGAAATCTTCCTGATTATCAGTATACGCCCTGCATATCTTTATGATTATTCCTGAATAAGGATGAATAGAGGAAGTATAAAAATCGTTGCTCACTTTTTTATTTAAAACCTTAATTTACAATTTTAAATCAGTTTTCCTGATAACAAAGCTTTTGCATCTAGATTCCTTCCTATCAATAGTCCGATAAACATGCCAAGTGATATTCCTAGTGCAATGCCCATAGACCGCTCAAAACGAGATAAAAATACAATTCCCAGAAGCAATCCGAATATCATTCCTAATGCAAGACCTCGATTGGTGTAATACCCTTTAGTAGTTAAGAAAAAAGAATCCTTCAAATATGTTTCAAATTGCATAAGTGCTTTTTTATGATATCCTTTATTGTGAGCAATTGTAGAGTCTAGATTGAGCCTTTTCAATTCGCTCTCTAAGGCTTTAATTTCAGAAGCGGATAATTCTCTCTCATTCAACCTGGTCAAAATTCGAATGAATTCTTTATAAATCTTGATTTCAGACTTGTTACTTGTTTTAGAAACTAAATTTTCAAAATAGTCTAGTGCTTTTTTTAATGTCATAATTTTAATCTTTTCTTGGTTAGTGGCTAAAGTCAAAGATTATTACACCCCATTAAAATATTTTTTAAAAAAAATGTCCTTCAGAGCAAGTTTATGTATCCTTATCTGGTAAGGCCGAACTAACAAAAGATAAGGAGTTAATATCCAAATATTGGAGTAGCAGCCTGTTTTTCAGGTGGAGTCGATGACAAAGAGGTAGCGATTTTGAAAGTGAAAATTATTAAAGGCGAACATTGGAATGCAGACGAAAGTAACGTTCTTCAACTGTTTGAATTTGTTACAGCTATATTGAAGGATGAGGTTCCTAAAATTGGGAAGCACGAAAAATTTGCAACCTCCTAACCGGAT
Source organism: Acidiluteibacter sp. (assembly GCF_055129545.1). Lineage (NCBI taxonomy): Bacteria > Pseudomonadati > Bacteroidota > Flavobacteriia > Flavobacteriales > Cryomorphaceae > Acidiluteibacter > Acidiluteibacter sp. The sequence goes on from NZ_JBSRUB010000017.1 coordinate 17,989, forward strand.
TTATTTTTTACCTGAAGGCAGCTAGTGAAACCTGCCTTTTCCTTTTTGAGGTTTTTACTTAGTAAAATAAATCATCTCTTGCGGGTTATTCAGTCTAGCTATTTTATCAGCTTTCTTAATATCGGGGCTTTTAATTTACTTAGATTGTTAATTAATAATGTTAACCAATCATCTTCAGAGAACTGATGTTGTTGCACGTTTTAATCGGCTAATTTTTCAAAGTCATTATCTGTTAAACATTGAATGTTTTTCGTGATTTTTTCAATATCCCAATTCCACCATTTTAGTTCCAATAGCCTTTTAATTACATCTCCATAAAATCGCTTTTTGATAACGTGTGCTGGGTTTCCACCAACCATAGTATAAGGTTCAACATCTTTAATTACAGTTGCATTTGTGGCAATAATTGCTCCGTCTCCAATTGTAACTCCTGCCATTATTGTTGCATTGTAACCTATCCAAACATCATTACCGATATTAATATCTCCTTTATGAGGGTAAGATTTTCCTTCCATTGCTTTTTCCCAGCCATTACCAAAAATTGCAAAAGGATAAGTAGTTAGTGAATTGGTCAAATGGTTTCCTCCATTCATAATAAATTTCACGTCTGAAGCAATCATACAAAACTTTCCGATAATGAGTTTGTCGTCAAGAAAGTCAAAATGATATTTTATATTTTTTTCAAAATTTTCTACATTTTCAAAATCATCATAGTAGGTGTAGTCCCCAATAATAATGTTAGGATTGGTAACAATATTCTTTAAGAAGCAGAGCCTGTTATAATTGGCAAGCGGAAATTTAGTGTTCTTGTTTGGACCTGTCATAATTTTTTCTTAATGGATATGTTGATCTGTTTTTACTTTTTTTCGGAGAGTTTTTTCAAATTTTCTATAAGGCTCATATTACGTTAAATTATTCACTTTGTGATCACTTCTATTATTTGTAGAGGTTCTCAATATCCAACTATTCAGTTATCAAATCTTGCATAAATCCTAATTGTTTCATAACAGTTATTCTGTCGAAAATTTGAGTGTGTCCATTAATAAAATTATCCTTAAAATGATAAATTGATAGGCCTTTTGTATGAATAGACTTCCTAGTTGGCGGATATTCTTCAATCTTTCCAAGATTTGTACCGGTTAAAACCCAAGTAATAGCAACGTGATTTTCTTCAGGAATTGCTGATGTTATTTCAAAATTCATATCAGGAAATGAGTTGAATGAATAATTCAATCGCTCTTTAAATTCAGAATGAGATAAAGTTTTTCCTTCCCAAGGGTCACCCGTGTCAAGAAAAATGGTGTATTCAGGATGAACATACTGTTCCACTTTTCTAAAATTCTTTTTATTCCAAATATCTTTTATAAAATCCCGTAGGAAAGTTTCTTTGTCCATCATTATTAAGTCTTTTTTTATTAATTAACGTTCTGAAAATTCTATCGATTAATCAAGATGTTCTAATTCCTGATTTAAAGCTATTCATGGGATTGTTTAAAAGTTTCCTTTTCCAAAAAAGCGCTATCTTGACAGTTAGATTTCTCTATAATTTATAAACTCGCACTACTTTATTATATTTCTTCTTGTTTAGCCTTCTTTAGCTTGTTTTTAGATGAACTTATAAGTAAAAATTCAACCAGGTAACCCCCGATAAGTATTAGGCTATTTTTCCTGTAAAATCCTCCTAGAACTAAGCCGGAAGCAATCATTATTGTAGCCCAAACAATACTGCTTATAAGTTGAATTCTTGTTAATAGTTGGATTAATTCAGTTTTATTTTTCATTTGATTAAATTTTATTTTTATAGATGTATAATGTTTTTATTTCTGGGATTTATAGCTATTGAAGTAAGTTATTTTTTTATGAATTTAATTGTACCTCCATTTTCAAATTTTAGAAAATAGGTTCCGCTTTGAAAGTTTTTTACGTCAGTTTTTTTATTGTGAATAATCCTTCCACTTTTTATTTTGGATCCCATCGTATTATAAATAACGTAATTCTCGGTTTTACTCAATCCGTCCACCTCAAAGAAATCTGATGTGGGATTAGGGAATAATTTAACAGTTGTCAATCCATCAAAATCATTGATAGATAACGGCTTATTGTTCCAAGTAAAAGCATCTAAACTTATATAATCTCCGTCATTTGTGGTTGTAAAGATTAACTCATCTATAAGTGTATTTGAATGATCTGAACCACTTTCAATAGAAAAATCAATAAAAGTGTATCCATTACAAGGGCTAAAAGTTTCTACATTTGAAAAGCCTGAGTTTTTTGTTATAACATATGCTGTAGTCCCATCTTTTTTCCCTTCTATCGTTAATGTTGAGTTTGTCGTGTTGGTGATAGAAGAAGTAGATAGAAAAAAATAGAGACTCTTTATAGCGATATCTGCACCGTCTGCTGTAGATATTATAAATGAAGTTCCATCATTATCAGAATCAACAATTGTGTTATCAATGAATTTTTGGTCAATTAAATGACCATTCCAACCAGAATTGGGATAAGTCGATATTTTGAAGGAGTCTCCTACCGTATTACTGGCAATAGTAAATAATTGCAGGTTGTTTGTAAATGAAGTAGAATTGAGGAGCTCACTCTCGAAGTCTTCTACATTTTGAGCTTTAGCTTTTGTTCCTATTAAGCATAAACTTATAATAATAGGGAATAGGTATTTTTTTTTCATTGGGATAATCATTGTTTCTGTTATTTGGTAATGCATTGTTATTTAGGGATTAATGAAAAATGAGTGGCAGTATATATTATTGTCATGCATTTTATTTCATGATCACTTTCTCAATAATTACATTTTTAACATTGTTTTGGACTTGTTTTGAGTTTTCATACAGCTTACTTTTTTATGATGGGAACATATTCGGTTTTACTTCGCTTAGAATTTTATACTCCTCCTTTATTCATAATTAAAGATGCGATTACTGAATTATCATTCTTGTTTTGGACATGTTTCGAGTTATTCAATAACATAGTGTGTTTTAGAGATGGAAAGATTTTCTTCGCGCGTTTTATCATTTTTCTACCAGGGAAAATAATGTCATTTTCTGCAGCAATCAGTGTTATGGGCGTTTGAATTTTTGATGCCTCACTTGATTTAATAATAGGTAGAGGCGTAAAATCCATTGTGAAATGAGTGAATACCAAGGCCAAACTTTGTTGTGCAAAATCATCCTTTTCCGTAAAGGCAGCGTCTAAAAAACGTTTGAGGTATTTAGTCTTTTTTGTTTTCATGTAACGCTTCATCGGAATAAAGAACTTAATCAGTGCTTTAATTGGATTTCCATTCACGACATACGCAGGTGCTGAAAGAAAAACTTCCTTTATTTTATTCTCATTATTGATTAGTGTTTTGAGAATTACGAGTCCACCGAAAGAGAAGCCTGCTAGTATTACATCCTTCAATTCGAGCTTATCAATTAATTCATTCATCCATTTGCCGTATGAATCATCTTTCAAACTCAAACGTGTTTCTGCACTTTTATTTGGTTGAGCCAATACATCTATTGCATATACAGAGAAAGAATCAATCAAATCCTTATAGGTTTCGAGAGCGATTGGGGCGCACCCGTTAGAACCGTGAACAATTATAATAGGTGGGTTTCTTGGGTTTCCAGCAACGATAATATTGGTGTGACCAAATTGGGTAGATATGGTTTTGTATTCACAATCAATACCTAGACTTTCTAGTTTATTGTCATACAGTCGAAGTATTTCTTTCTTGCCATGTTCGGACTTAAATAATGATTTCAGTTTCAATCCTTGTTATTTTGTTGTTTCGAATCCATTGTTCTTTGTCAAAAAAACCTGACTAATTGATCGTATCAAGCCTATTACTAAAAATGTATTTTTCATTATTTTTATTTCAATAAGAATTATGATGTAGCGCTTAAATCGAACTTTGTTAAAAGCTGTATACCCTTACTTTATCATTCTGTCCACCTTAGCTTATATGCAATGTTAGCGAGTCGTTGTTTATTCAGGTATAATTGTTAATAGTGCAGAAAAAATAATCACATCTTGTAAAAAATGGATAAACCACGCCCAAAAAAGACCTTTTGTTTCAATTATTGATTTCGTCAGCAACCATCCTAAAAATCCAGCGACTATTACACCCATTAATCCACCCGGGTCTCCCCAATAATGAATTGTGCCAAATATAAGTGCCGAAACGAATGGTATAAGCTTGTCTTTTAGTTTACCTTTTAGCACCACCACAACACCTAATCGGGTAATACTTTCTTCGACAAAGGAATTGGACAAGGCAAAAACAATACTGAAAGGCAAAATTTTTATTATACTCACGATTGAAATTTCACTTTCTCTAACGAGCTGAAAATAAATAATAATAGCCGTTACTACGGAAATGACTATTGCAAAATCTCTTCCTAAATGAAACCAATTCTCATTTGGTTTCGGCTTTATTCCAACTAATTTTTCAGGCAACACCTCAGCAGAAATATTCCCTTTTCGAAAAAATTCTTGGAAATTTCTTCTTTTATTCCACGATAAGATGAATAAAAAGATAGTTGTGCCAATCAGAGTAGTTGTTTGATATAAAATTTGCTTATTTATCGATGCAGATAAGTTGTCAAAAATCACAATTCCATTTGCCCAACTATTTACAAAAACTAATGATATGGTAAAAGCAACTATTGATAGAAGCAATATAAATTCGTTCAATCTTAACATAATATTTCACCTTAAATCATTGAAATTATTTGTATTTACTACAAGGCTCGCTAACGTTCTAGGCTATGAGTATTTACGTGGTTTGGCACTTAACTTTGCAAGCCTGCCTGCCGGCAGGCAGGTACACAACGAGTTGGAAATTCCTGCGGAATTTCCAAAGTAGGCGAGGACAAGCAATAACTTAGATCCATTGTTGGCAACTGGCTTTTTTAGTTAGTATTGTTAAAGATTAATCAGGTCTTTCAGGAATATAAACAACATCAACTTCTACATTATTCCCATATTTTACTATAATAGAACATAATACAGAAACACTATTTCCATTGTGAGTAGCAGGTTTCATTATTGGCATTTTTCGTAGCACTCTTAATATTTCTGCCTGAACGGTTACTTCTGAATTTCGAACTTTCATGCCAGTCAGGTTTCCGGATTCGTTGATTATAAAAAACACATCTACTTGCTTTGGTTCTGAAAGATTTAAATCTTTAGACACACTCAAGTTAAACTCTCGCTTAAAAAATGTCGATACTTTATTATTAAAACATTCTCTTGTTTCTTCTATTGAGAGTTCTTCACAACCATTATAGACTGGGGCAATTTCAACATCTTTTAATATCATACTTTTGTCAGTAGTATAAGTTGCTAAACCGTCATCATGCGACACAATGCTGCATAAACTTAATAGAGCCTGTTCCTCTACTTCTGTCATATTTCCTTGTGCCATCACTTGTTCCTGAACAGCATTTATTTTCGTTATTAAATCACTTTCTGTGTCTTTTGAAGAGTCAGATGGTTTCTCACAAGAAACAGAGAAGAGTCCAATAGAGATGGTTGAAATAGCAACCAAATTTTGCAACCTTTTTCTTCTTTTCAAATTGTATTTCATAAGTTTTTATTTTATAGCTTATTGCTAACAATTTATATACCAATCGTTACCATCCGATAGGAGGCAATGATTCGTTATATAGTGTTGTAGTCAGTATTCTATTTTCACCACCTTTTGAATCATTTTTATTACAGTATTATATGATTGATTTGGTATGAATCTCGATTATACTTCCAATCAATTGCTCGTTTATATCTAAGTAAAACGTCTTCCCTTTTGCTGGATAGGCTATTTATTCTTTTGTGCTTATCCTCTGACAAGCCAAGAATTTCAATCCTGACTTATCAGACTAAGTTTAAAATTTCCACCCAAAGTAAAGGTTTGGCTCAAAAAGAAAGTAGTTTCTCCATTTATCGTCCAACTGCTTAAATCCATCAGGAGAGTTGTTATCAAACATCCATTGGTTACAATGAACCTGTGGTTCTATGAAAAAATGTTTTTTCTTACCAAATGCGAGATGGTAGCCCAAATGAACCGAGTTATAAACTTTAAAACCATTTCCGAGTTTATTACCGTCTAGATCCGTATAGGTTTGAAATTGCGGTACAACTTCAATAGTTGCAAATAGTCCTTTCCATAGCATGCGCTGGTATGTTATGCCTATTCCTGTTTCTCGCAAATATCCTGGATAGAATTCACTTTCTGTTTCTAACTTATCCAAAATACCATCCCACCATGTGATTCCCATAGGTTGAAATAATCGCCAGGTGACAAACTTCACACCTAAGATGTTCTTATTATCTAGGTTGCGTTTTACATGAAGCTCTATCATTTGGTTACTTGTTCGCTTGTTCCAATCTTCCAGGATAAGATCTGTCATGATATAAGTAGTACTTACCCTCCACTTATAATCAACTTCAGTTTCTTTAACCAATGTTGAATCAGTTTGAGCAAAAGCGCTAATTGTGCAAGAAAATAATAGAATTGCAAATAAATTTTTCATACTAATTATGTTTTAAGTTTTTAAATTCGATTTTCACAGAGTATCATTATGACATAATTATTTGTTCTGCTTTATCGATTTGACGATGCAAATTTGGAGAGAAAAGAAAGGGGAAAGGTTCTGAAATGTAATTCCGAACTTAATCGTAAAATTTGAAACCTTTTAAACAGGCTTAAATTTGATTAGACTTAAACCTTTAGTTTTAAGCCTTGCTGCTTCGTAATGCTTATTAGTACTTGGCTCGTTTTGTGAAAGTACCTTAGGAAATCGGGTTGCTAAATACCTTAGAATATAAGGTAATTTTAGAGTGGTAACAAAATGGTAAGCGGCAGATCTTTAGTCTAATTTATTATTCTTTCGTTTTACTATTCGATTGATAATAACCATTAATCCAATCGTCAAAACCATTAATGAGATGACTACAATTCCTAAGGTGGAAAAATTATTGATCATTCCATCTTCAGCTTGAAATACAATATAACCCGCTAGAATCGCAGCTGCACCGGCAACGGCCAACTGCATTGCTGCATCAACAGCCATGTATGCACCTCGATCCTCCACTTCAGGAACCACTGTGCCAATAGCAGAAGATGAGATACTTCTTGCATTAATTCCAATAAAAAGGAAGGTATGAACGACGGCAACTGTCCATAAAGGATTGATTCCAAAATTGGTAAATACCCCTACCGTCAAAATTGTTATGACTGTTCCTATTACAAAGATTTTGAGTGTTCCATATTTATCTGTTAAACGTCCTATAAGAGGAGAGAAAATGAAAGTAGAAACCCCTGCGATACTATAAAGTAAGGGAAGATCATCAAGACCTACTCCAAGGTTGTTGGTGCAAAAAGCAGAGCTAAATGTCATTAAAATCACATCACCTGCTACTAAGAGCGTATTATTAAAAAACACAACTAAATAATTTCTATTGCTGATTATTTTTAATGAATGACGCCACGGATTGACTTTAATGGGTTTTAATAGATGCTTATTTACGGGATTAATTTTCCAAACGACTAGAAATAGGGCAATAATTCCGATAAGTAAAATCAGCCCAAAAGCCAAATGCCAATCCCATTCAGAAGCTAGGTAGAGTGCTAGCGGTAATCCCAAAATTTGACTGCCTGCAGAAGCCATTTGTAGAATTCCCATGGCCCTTCCTCTTTGAGTTGTTTTAAATAAATCAGCTATGATGGCAAAGCAAATGGGACCAACAACACCACCAAACGTCCCAGTAATAATTCGAGCAACAATCAATATATTAAAGGTAGGCGCACTTGCACAAAATAAAACGCCTAGTAAAAAACCTGAGTAAAAGAATAGCAGTAGTTTTTTTCGATCAAATTTATCAGCATAGCCCGATAATAATATAGCGGTTATTCCTGCGCTAATAGGATATGCAGAAGCAAGTAGGCCAAACTGTTTGGTGGTTATTTTAAGTTCAGGAAGTAGTATCGCTGACAAGGCAGAGGTAAGCATATAGTCCAATACAATGGTCAATAATACGACTGCAATGATGGTGACTAAAAGAAATTGATACCTTGTGAATTTCGGCTTAGTATCGTCAGTCATTTGATTCTATTTTTTTTGAGATTTGACCCATGCTTTTGGAGTCATTCCTTCCACTTTCTTAAAAAATGCATTGAAAACTGTTTTGGAGTTAAAGCCACTATCATAAGCTAAACCTAAGAGTGTAAGGTTACTGTTGTTGGGGTTTAGCGCTTTTTCTTTAAATGCGATCAATCGGTACGCGTTAATGTATTCATTAAAATTCTTACCTATTTGTTCATTGAGTAACCACGATAATTTATTCGGCTGCATATCCAATTTTTCTGCTAATAGCCTCAAGGAAATCGATGAGTCTAAAAATATCTCATCTTCTTTCATTAGCCGATCTAAGAGTTCTAAGTAGTGTGCTATTTCATTCTTATTTAATAATGAAGGATTGACAAAGGTGGTTTTAGCTATGGTTATCGGTTCAAGAATATGCTTCTTTTTTATTGAAGGAGGAAAGTTCATTTGGGCATAAATCTCTTTAAACCGAGCATGATCCCTAAGATTATCCCAGACCCAATAGTTCTTCAAGGTACACATCGTAACCGAGCGCTCTTCGTATGCTTTATCTAAGTGGAATATGGCTTCATTAGGCATATTTAAAAGTGCGTACAAAATTGCAGGATCAGAAGAGTCAACGTACTTTGTTTTTTCGAGTACAGCTAATACCTCTTCTTTCTTACCCATTAGTATTTTCACAACCAATAGATCTAAGTTAGCAAGTCCTAAACCTCCTATTAATTCCAGTGCCTTGTTAACATCATTTAAAGCCTCCTTGTATTTTCCTAAGTACGCTTTGACCAATCCTCGAAAGCGAAGAGCCTCGGCATAATTAGGGTCAATTTCCAAGGCTCTATTAAATGCAAGAATTGACTCGTCAAAGCGTCGAGCAAAATAATAGGTCAAGCCCAGTTGAAAATGCGTATGAACATGAAGCGGGTCAGTTTCAGTCTCGCTTTTGGCTACTTGAATAGCTCGTTCAAAGTCCTCTTTGATAAATATATAGTACAAGGATATAAATTCATTTTGGTCAGATTGTCCATATTTTATGGCCTTGTCGTATTCTTTTAGGGCAGCATCCCAATTCCAAGCCGAAAACAGTTCAATATAAGCAAGCACCATATGTGCCTTTGCATTTTCTGCATTTAATTCAATGGCATTGTTAGCGGCACTTCTTGCTAAGTCATTCCCTTCTTCATTGGGTAATATATTGAGGGCCGAAGCATGAATATATGCTTCTCCTAAAAATGCATAGGCTTCTGCATACTTCGGATCAACTTTAATTGCCGCTTTGAAGAATTTCATTGCATCTTTAATGTCTTCAAAATCCTTTCGTTTTAAATGATAACTCCCTTTCAACCATAAATCATAAGCCTCGACGTTTTGAGCGCGAGTTGTATGGAGCGAAGATGGAATTTCGATATGTCCAAAATTTTCCCGGATTTGGTCAGCAAGCAACAAACTAATTTCATCTTGAAGGACAAAAATATCCTCTAAATTTCGATCAAAATTCTTTGACCAAAAGTGAGTGCCGTCCATAGTATCAATAAGCTGTGCAGTGATTCGAACTCTATTACTATCTTTTCGGACACTCCCTTCTAAAACGGTACTTACCCCCAATTGACTACCAATGGTTCTGACATCTATGTTCTTGTTTTTATATTCAAAAGAGGAAGTGCGGGCAATGACTTTTAGACCTTTAATTGTGGTTAAGGCATTGATAATTTCCTCTGTTATCCCATCGCTAAAATATTCGTTTTCAACATCAGAGCTCATGTTGACGAATGGCAGTACCACAATAGACTTATTAGATGATGATATGGGTAGATGTTCGCTCATTTACTACTATACTTTATCAGGGCTAATACGAACTGAAATTGAATTTTTAGAGGTTTTTATTTAATTGCCAACAACTTTTAGTTTAAAAGCAGAAGCGGATTAAACACCCCTACTTTTCCGATAGAAATATACTTATTTTAATACAAATAGCGGTTTGAGTTTACACCCAAACCGCTATTGCCTTTATACCTCTTAAGTTTGATTATCCTTAAATTGAAAGTATAATCAGAAAGAACAAAAGAGAGAATTAAGGTTAATATATACAGTGAAGTTTAAACTTCGACAACATTGATAATCCTCTCTCTTTTACTACTTAA